>NZ_KV807694.1:0-1124 GCF_001812125.1 Streptococcus sp. HMSC071D03 | reverse complement strand
ACGTAGACCTGCAACAATGTCAGAAATTCAAGATTATGAGGACATAGGTTCTTTGTTTGCAGATTCAGACGTGACATTTAACATCCGAGAAGCGACGTTGGAAGAGCGTTTCAAATGGCTAGACACTCATAGAAACGATTTAAGGGCAGATTTAGGACGTTTAGAGGGTGTCCTTGAGAAAAAGATTGACGAATACGGTAAAATCGATTCTGAGGCTTCTGAGAGGCTCTCAGAGCTATCTGAGTTAAATTCTGAGGTAAATAGTCGTCAGGAGGAAATAAAGGGGTTAAAAAGCGATTCTAAGCGTCTGAGCGATGATGTGGTTCGTCTGGAGAGAGCTCATAGAGAAAAAACGCAACTTTTGGTGGAACAATCAAGTAACTTATCGAAAATTTCGTATAGAGATTTAGATAGACGTCGAGTTGCCAAAGAGTTGCAGGAAGAATTAGAAAATGCTACTCCTAAATTGTTTGGCGATGGCTTTAATTTTACTTCGGATTTTGTTGGACGACTGAAGACGTTTGTGTCTGATGTTGTAGAGAAGCTGGAGCAGGCGGTCAATCAAAATGAGTTACTTAGAAATGCACTAGCAGGCATGAAAGAAGCAAAGAGTAGGCTTGAAAATAGCCTATCTCATGCAGAATGGAAAAATCAGCAATTAGAGACCGAAAACAAAGCATTAAAGCTAGAAAACAGGGAGTTGAAAGTTTCTAAAAATCTCTTAGATGACCTTTCTGAAGTCATAACAGAAAAAGAAGTAACCAGTCTCAATAAGCGTTTAGAAAACTTAAGACAGACACGAGAACTGTCTAGGACAAGACATGAGCCTACAAAAGGGCGGAGTATCTGAGCGATTTATGCCGTGAAAGCTATTTGACAATAAGCTAGGTCAAGTTAGACTGGTTAAGGCGGTTCAGTCTGAACTTTGTTCAGCTGACCGACAAACCAAAGACTAACGACCTAGGTTCCTTGTTGTCAAATAGACCATGGAATAAAGCAAGCGGACATGGTATAATAGCAATATTCTGGCACTAAGCCTTCGAAAGGAGGTGTTTAGCTTGTTAGAACTCATTACTCTTCTTGTTGTTGTCCGAGTAGTGTTGCCCTTAGCGTACGAGTTGGGG
>NZ_KV807693.1:0-288 GCF_001812125.1 Streptococcus sp. HMSC071D03 | reverse complement strand
AAAAAACGGCTTAGAAACGAAAATATGGGGCAAATCGGACGAGTTAAGTCAATTGGATGAAAAAATAGAGCAACAAAAAGGTATTTTGAACAATTTATCAAGAGAATATGCTCTCAATCCATTGCCAAGCGAAAAAGAGAGAAGCTATTTTTTTGAAGTGTTAGAAAATGCTAAAAAGACGATTACAGGGAAAATAACCTTCGATTTTGATTTTGTGAGCCAATTAAAAAATTATATCAGTTCGGTCAATGAAAAAATTCAAGGTCTGATTTCTCAAAATATCCTTTT
>NZ_KV807692.1:0-1043 GCF_001812125.1 Streptococcus sp. HMSC071D03 | reverse complement strand
CCCGACACAAACTTGTGTCCTTTTGGCTATCCGTTTCCAGTCGCCCAACGATAAAGAGATTCACGCCACCGACCGTATCGCTGAGGCGCCTCCAAAACAGTATAACATAGTTTTGACAGATTTTCACAACACATATTATAATTAACGTATGAAAATATAGTGCGCAAGCACACCGAAGCCCCTAAGGAATCCAGTTCCCTAGGGGCTTTTTGTTTCCACTGCGAAGCGCAAACAAAAAGAGAGCTTAAGCTCTCTTCACACATTATCGGCTTCCTAACAGAGTTCCAATCAAAAAACCAACGACAGGTAAAAGCCACATACGCAATCTCCTTTTTATTTATTTTAATACTATGATATCATTAAAAACACAAATAGTAAAGCGTTTTCAAAGCCAAAAAAGATGTTCTATAGGTTCTTTTAAAACTTTAGCTAATTTTAAAGCTGTTTCTACGGATGGTATTGTTTTATTATTTTCTATTAAGCCTATCATTTGCCTTGAAGTATTTATTTTTTTAGCTAATTCTTCCTGTGTCAACCCCTCTCTAACTCTAAATTGCTTTATATTGTTTTGATAATTATTTTTTTCTAACATACTTATCACCTCTTTTTTACTTCTTCACTAGCTATTACCCCGCATACGCTTACTTTATTCCAATTTCCTCTTGCCAGCAAGTAACCTTTCGCTGATTTTTTCGACTTCGTGTTCTGATCGCAAGCTTTCAGCCTTGCGACCCAGACACATTCAGTCTAAATCGCTCAGCTTACTGGCAAGAGTTTTCTCGGCATAAATCGCTCAAAGCTCTGGTCCTTGAAAATCTCTGTCTACTGAGAAAGTTTTGCCTGTTTCTAAAGCTATTATTCGGTCATTCAGCAATTCTATTTCTTTTTCAGTCAAAACATCTGACAGTTTATCTAGGACATCCGCTTTTTCTTTGTAAGTCTTAAATTTGTCATCAAAGCCTTTATTTTTGGCTTCTGCCAACTTCAAATCAAACTTTACTTTCCCTAGTTCCGTATCTTTCATCTCCAACTGCCTTCTCAAA
>NZ_KV807691.1:36987-63800 GCF_001812125.1 Streptococcus sp. HMSC071D03 | reverse complement strand
AGGGGATTTACCCACTACAGAAATTATAGAGCCTTTCTTTTTTGGTATAACTAGGTGATGTTTTTGCTAAAAAAGACTTGGGAATAGGCTTTTTAACTAGAAAAACTTTGCAAAATCCCTAGAAAACCTGTAAAATAGTAAAGATGAACGAATAGGAGGTTCCTTGTGTCAAAAAAGGAAATCAATATTAACAATTATAATGACGACGCCATTCAGGTGCTAGAAGGGTTGGATGCGGTCCGTAAACGTCCGGGGATGTATATCGGATCAACCGACGGTGCTGGTCTCCATCACCTAGTCTGGGAAATCGTCGATAATGCGGTCGATGAAGCCCTATCTGGATTTGGTGATCGTATTGATGTGACCATTAATAAAGACGGAAGTTTAACGGTTCAAGACCACGGACGTGGAATGCCGACTGGGATGCACGCTATGGGAATTCCAACGGTTGAGGTTATCTTTACCATCCTTCACGCCGGAGGGAAATTCGGTCAGGGTGGTTATAAGACATCAGGTGGTCTCCACGGGGTTGGTTCTTCTGTCGTTAATGCCCTCTCTAGTTGGTTAGAGGTAGAAATTACTCGTGATGGAGCAGTTTATAGACAACGTTTTGAAAATGGAGGCAAGCCAGTTACCACTCTAGAAAAGGTTGGGACTGCACCTAAGTCTAAGACAGGTACCAAAGTGACCTTCATGCCAGATGCAAGCATCTTTTCTACGACAGACTTTAAGTACAATACTATTTCAGAGCGTCTCAATGAGTCAGCCTTTCTCTTGAAAAATGTGACCTTGTCTCTAACTGACAAACGAACAGAAGAAGCAATCGAGTTTCACTATGAAAATGGGGTGCAGGACTTTGTTTCCTATCTGAATGAAGACAAGGAAACCTTGACGCCAGTCCTTTACTTTGAAGGCGAAGATAATGGTTTCCAAGTAGAAGTAGCTCTCCAATATAATGATGGATTTTCAGATAACATTTTATCCTTTGTCAATAACGTCCGTACCAAAGACGGTGGAACGCATGAGACAGGACTCAAGTCAGCCATTACCAAGGTTATGAATGACTATGCACGTAAGACAGGTCTTCTCAAGGAAAAAGATAAGAATCTTGAAGGATCCGACTATCGTGAGGGACTTGCTGCCGTCCTTTCTATCCTAGTTCCTGAAGAACACCTCCAGTTTGAGGGACAGACTAAGGACAAACTAGGAAGTCCACTAGCTCGTCCAGTTGTAGATGGGATTGTGGCTGATAAGTTAACCTTCTTCCTTATGGAAAATGGGGAGTTGGCTTCTAATCTGATTCGTAAAGCTATCAAGGCTCGTGATGCCCGTGAAGCGGCTCGTAAGGCGCGTGATGAGAGCCGAAATGGTAAGAAAAATAAAAAAGATAAGGGCTTGCTTTCTGGTAAATTAACGCCAGCCCAGTCTAAAAATCCAGCTAAGAACGAACTCTATCTGGTCGAGGGGGACTCTGCCGGTGGATCTGCCAAACAAGGTCGTGACCGCAAGTTTCAGGCTATTTTGCCTCTTCGTGGTAAGGTCATCAATACAGCCAAGGCCAAGATGGCAGATATCCTCAAAAACGAAGAAATCAACACCATGATTTATACCATCGGTGCTGGTGTTGGGGCAGATTTCTCCCTTGAAGATGCCAACTATGACAAGATCATTATCATGACCGATGCGGACACCGATGGTGCCCACATTCAAACCCTTCTCTTAACCTTCTTTTATCGCTACATGCGTCCTTTAGTCGAGGCAGGACATGTCTATATCGCCCTTCCTCCTCTTTACAAGATGTCCAAAGGTAAAGGCAAGAAAGAAGAAGTGGCTTATGCTTGGACAGACGGAGAACTGGAAGAACTTCGCAAGCAGTTCGGTAAAGGTGCTACCCTTCAACGCTACAAGGGTCTTGGTGAAATGAATGCGGACCAGCTCTGGGAAACAACCATGAATCCAGAAACCCGCACCCTCATCCGTGTTACGATTGAAGACCTAGCACGCGCAGAACGTCGTGTCAATGTCCTCATGGGTGATAAGGTCGAACCACGCCGTAAGTGGATCGAAGACAATGTCAAATTTACGCTGGAAGAGAGTGGGGAGATGATGTTTTAGATGTTGATTATAAAAAAACTATTAGACTTATTAAACAGTTTCACAAAAAAATGCAATACTTTATAT
The DNA here is from genome assembly GCF_001812125.1 of Streptococcus sp. HMSC071D03. Taxonomy (NCBI): domain Bacteria; kingdom Bacillati; phylum Bacillota; class Bacilli; order Lactobacillales; family Streptococcaceae; genus Streptococcus; species Streptococcus sp. HMSC071D03. The sequence goes on along the minus strand of NZ_KV807691.1, from coordinate 61,619 downwards.
TTAGACTATGATAAAAATCAAAAGAAGAAAGCTCAAGAAAGATTCGACGCTTTGAAAGTTCTAAGAAATAAAGATTACATCATAAAAAATGTTAGCTCTAAAACTAAACAGAATAATTATTTTGTAAGAGCTATTGTGGCGACAGTTATAATGTTGGTTTTATTTTTCATGATTATGTCTCTGGATTCATCTAATAATTTATTTAGTGGATTTTGTTCTATTTTCATATTATCATTGTCATTGTCTTATGCTTACAATTCTTTTATAGTATTTTTGTTGTCACTTAATAGATATTTCCGAAAAATTTTGTTTTCGATTTTAACATTTATAAATGTATTTATTTTGGGAGATATAATAATTAGAATAATCTCAAATGCTAATAATCCCAATAGAATATTAAATTTTTTCGAAAATTTATTTAAGGAATATGAGTTACAAACAACTTTTGGTAGTGATATATGGCTATTTTGGCTAATTTTTACTTTAATGTTAGCTAGTTCATGCTTATCTCTTTATTTTGTTTTAAAGACTCAAGATGTTTTTGAACTAGAACTTATGGGGATAGAAAATCGTTTACTTTTGAGTATTCTTGCGATAGTAACATTTATAATCGGTATTGATATAGAAAAAGTTAGGCTAATTGGTATTCTTTGTCTAATATTAGTTATTCAGACTGCTTTTTTTGAAGCTTCTTATTCGTATCTACTTTCAAGAATGTATGAAAAAGCACAAACTATCTTTCAAGAACAATTACTTCTTAAATTTCCAGATTATCAAGAATTAAAGAAATGTTATTATTGTGGTGGAGAAAAGTATAGGGAAAAATTATTAAGTACAGAGAAGTTTTTAGAAGTTATTATAAAAAATGAATTTAAATCCTTAAATGATTTAAAAAACTACGATGATTATAAACTTTATAAATCAACGAGGTAAATATAATAGTGTTTACGTATTAAATAAAATTCTTTATGAATCTTGTATTTGCTCACTGATAACAAATTTAATCACGGAACTAACAAGGACTATAAAATGAATGTTGAAATGTTTGAGGAATTGATTAAAGCGATTGATTCAACTGATTGGATTTCCAATTGGATTCAAATAGGTATAGGTGGTTTTTCAATTCTAATACCTATAATTTACGCAACTTGGATTTCAAAAAAAGATACTAAAGAAATTGATGAACGACAACGAAAACTAGAAATTATTCAATCTTCAATCGCGAAAAATATAGTAGAACTGACAAGTCAACAAAAGCAACTATTTGAAACTCAAAAAAAGGTTGAAGAGAGTTTAAGAGAACTTAAAGAAATGGCTCGACAATCAAGGAAGTCAAATCTATTAAAATTACAAAGTGATTTCCCAATATTCTATAGAGCACTAGATGATTTTGAATGGGAATATAACAAACTTTTGAATTCTATTAATGATTTTAATTCTAAAAAGAATTTATCTTCTAATATTGAAGATGAAATAGGTGAAATATTCGCAGCAATTGAGGATTTAATTGAATCAGAAATTAATTATCTGAATACTGAAGAAGTTCCGCCGTTTGCTCTAGCTTATTTTAACAAACTATTAAGAGCTATAAACTCTTTATCAAAGTATTTTTCTACAAGCTTTGATGATGTTCAATGTAGATATTTTATAGAGAATGATTTCCCAACACTTAAGGTAGCAAGGGAAGAATTACTTGTTTTTGTATATAATTGAAAATCTTTAGATAATTTAGTTTTATAGAGCTTGTATAGTTTTTTAACTTTTTAAATCTTAAGAAACTGTTCGATATAATAAATCTGTTACCTAATAGAAAAAGAGGGGGGAACACATGAGAACTGAACCCGAAATGTTTGATGTGATTTTGCAAACAGCTGAAACTTTAAAAGTCGAAGCTGTGGCTCTATCTGGTTCGCGTACAAACCAAAAGGTTCAAACAGATGAATTTCAAGACTATGATGTTGTCTATGTCGTGGACGATTTAGATAATCTGACGAATGACCTTTCTTGGTTGGACCAGTTTGGCAAGCGCATCATCGAGCAGCATAACGTACTTGACCATCGCCGGCTCTATCTCATGCTCTTTGAAGATGGCAATCGGATCGATTTGACCCTCTGCCCCAAAGAGCACATCAAAGAGTGGGTGGATAGTGAAGCAGATTTCACGGTGCTGAATGACCCGCAGGGGCTCTTTGCCCTTTATGCACCGACGCCTAAGCGCTATTGGACGGCACCAGCCAGCGCGACTGACTTTGACAAATCTTGCAATGAATTTTGGTGGGTGTCCGCTTACGTGGTCAAAGGGATATGCCGTAAGCAAGTCATATATGCGACTGACCATCTCTACGGTATTTGTCAGCAAGAACTCTTGAAGCTCTTGGCTTGGCAGGTTGCAAGTGATAGAGGAACAGTCGACATTGGTAAGAACTACAAGTATCTTTTCCAGTATTTACCTACAGAGAAAGAGAAGGAATTCTCTGCTCTCCTTGATTTTTCAAGTATAGACAAAATCCCTCAGACTTTATTTGCTACGATGCAACTTTTCCATCAAGAAAGTCAAAGTCTTGCTCAAAAGATGGGCTTTGATTATGATAAGGAAGTAGCTGAAAAGATGATTGAGTATGCTAAAGAAAGACTTCCAAAACACTTAGAAAATAAAGAACACAATTCAAAACTTTAAACTACTGAAAGGATAGTTTAGTTATATAAAGTAACTGAAATCCTTTTCTATAAAACCTACTCTACTTTTTTTGAAAGGAGTTGAACACGCCCTAAATACTGTGTGAAAAAGATAAATTCTCTTGTGAGCATCGCTCACTGCAAGAATTTCCTATTTTCACTTTGCATTTTACGGGCTTTGTATCCTATATGAGTAATATCCAAAACATGTCCTTGGAGGACATCATGGGAGAGCGCTTTGGTCGCTACTCCAAGTACATCATTCAAGACCGGGCTTTGCCAGACATTCGGGATGGATTGAAGCCGGTTCAACGCCGTATTCTTTATTCGATGAATAAGGATGGCAATACCTTTGACAAGAGCTACCGTAAGTCGGCTAAGTCTGTCGGAAATATCATGGGGAATTTCCACCCACACGGGGACTCTTCTATATATGATGCCATGGTTCGTATGTCTCAGGACTGGAAGAACCGTGAGATTCTAGTTGAAATGCATGGTAACAATGGTTCTATGGACGGAGATCCGCCTGCGGCTATGCGTTATACAGAGGCTCGTTTGTCTGAGATTGCAGGCTATCTCCTTCAAGATATCGAGAAAAAGACAGTTCCCTTTGCTTGGAACTTTGATGATACCGAGAAGGAACCAACTGTCTTACCAGCAGCCTTTCCAAACCTCTTAGTCAATGGTTCAACTGGGATTTCAGCTGGTTACGCCACTGATATTCCACCACATAATTTGGCCGAAGTTATCGATGCGACAGTCTACATGATTGATCACCCAACTGCCAAGGTCGATAAGTTGATGGAATTCTTGCCTGGGCCAGACTTTCCAACAGGAGCGATCATCCAAGGTCGTGACGAGATTAAAAAGGCCTATGAAACTGGTAAAGGGCGCGTGGTCGTTCGTTCCAAGACTGAAATCGAGAAACTGAAAGGTGGTAAGGAGCAAATCGTTATCACTGAGATTCCCTATGAGATTAATAAGGCTAACTTAGTCAAGAAAATCGATGAAGTTCGTGTCAATAACAAGGTGGCAGGTATCGCTGAAGTTCGTGACGAGTCTGACCGTGATGGTCTTCGTATTGCTATCGAACTTAAGAAAGATGCAAACACTGAGCTTGTTCTCAACTACCTTTTCAAGTATACTGACTTACAAATCAACTACAACTTCAACATGGTTGCAATTGACAATTTCACCCCTCGTCAGGTTGGGATTGTTCCAATCCTGTCTAGCTACATTGCCCACCGTCGTGAAGTGATTTTGGCACGTTCCAGCTTTGATAAGGAAAAGGCTGAAAAACGTCTTCATATCGTCGAAGGTTTGATTCGCGTGATTTCGATTTTGGACGAAGTCATTGCCCTTATCCGTGCTTCTGAGAACAAGGCTGATGCTAAGGAAAATCTTAAAATCAGCTATGCTTTTACTGAAGAGCAGGCTGAAGCCATCGTTACCTTGCAACTTTATCGTTTGACCAATACAGACGTGGTTGTCTTGCAAGAAGAAGAAGCTGAACTACGTGAAAAGATTGCTATGCTGGCGGCTATCATCGGTGACGAACGAACCATGTACAATCTCATGAAGAAAGAACTCCGTGAAGTCAAGAAGAAATTTGCGACTCCACGTTTGAGTACTTTAGAAGATACAGCAAAAGTGATTGAGATTGATACAGCTAGTCTTATCGCTGAAGAAGATACATACGTCAGCGTGACGAAGGCTGGCTATATCAAACGTACTAGCCCTCGTTCCTTTGCAGCTTCAACACTTGAAGAAATTGGTAAACGGGACGACGACCGATTGCTATTCGTTCAATCTGTCAAAACTACTCAGCACCTCTTAATCTTTACAACACTTGGAAATGTCATCTATAGACCAGTCCACGAGTTGGCAGATATTCGTTGGAAGGATATCGGAGAACATCTAAGCCAGTCTATTACAAACTTTGAAATCAATGAAGAAGTGCTCTATGTAGAAGTTGTGGATCAGTTTGATGATGCGACAACTTACTTTGCAGCGACTCGCCTTGGTCAAATCAAACGTGTCGAACGCAAAGAATTCTCTCCATGGAGAACCTATCGCTCTAAGTCTGTCAAATATGCTAAGCTCAAAGACGAGACAGACCAGATTGTGGCAGTAGCACCAATCAAACTGGATGATGTTCTCTTGATTAGTCAAAATGGTTATGCCCTTCGTTTCAATATCGAAGAGGTTCCCGTTGTCGGTGCCAAGGCTGCAGGTGTCAAAGCCATGAATTTGAAAGCAGATGATGTGATACAAGCAGCCTTTATCTGCAACACTTCATCCTTCTATCTTTTGACGCATCGTGGAAGTCTTAAGCGTGTTTCAATCGAGGAAATTCCTGTAACCAGTCGTGCCAATCGCGGTCTTCAAGTTCTTAGAGAATTAAAGAGCAAACCACATCGTGTCTTCTTGGCCGGTGCTGTCTCAGAACAAGGTTTTATAGGAGATCTCTTCAGTACAGAAGTAGAAGATGGCGAACAAACTCTGGTTGTTCAATCAAATAATGGCACGACTTACGAAGCAATACTACAAGATTTGAATCTATCGGAACGCACAAGCAATGGAAGCTTCATTTCAGATAGCATTTCTGATGAAGAAGTTTTTGATGCTTATCTTCAGGAAGCTTATACAGAATTTGAATCTAAGAAATGATAAAAACAATGAAAAGGTTTTTGTTGAGAAATTTCTTAAGCTATAGATTTAAGAGTTGAATTTGATTATATATACAAAAACGAACAGTGCTGATTCCCAAGTGGTAGGGACTTTAGACTGTTCGTTTTCTTGTTTTTATTGGTATAGACCGCCTGTTATTTAATTGTGAAATTATTAATATGTGGTCAATTATTCAAGCTAGATTAATAAAAAAAATAATATTTTTTAAGAAAACGATTGCATCACATCTGTTTTTATGTTATACTAATATCGTTTCAAGAAAGCGCGTTCAAGAAATGTAGTTTGATTAATCTAAAAGGAGTTTTTTATGTCTCAAAATAAACAAGATAAAGGATTTCGTTATTCTATTCGTAAACGTAGCGTTGGAGTATGTGGTGTTGCCATTGCAACATTTTTGCTAGGTTCTGGCCTTGTATTTCAAACAAATGTAGTAAAAGCAACAGAGCCAAGCGTTGCTGTAGTTGCTGGTGAAAATATTGCTGCTCATAAGTCTGCAAGTCAGAGTTCGACTGCTTATGGTGCAGATGCTTCTAGAGCGGTTGACGGCAATCGAGATAATGACTACGGCCATAGCTCAGTTACTCATACAGATTTTCAAGATCATTCTTGGTGGAAAGTTGATCTAGCAAAAGAAGAAGGTGTGGGAACTGTTCGTATTTACAATCGTGGAGACAGTAATGTAGGGGATCGTTTATCTAATTTTGATGTTATTTTGTTAGATAAAGATGGAAATGAAGTGGCTCGTCAACATGTAGATAGCTTAAACAATCAACCAACAGTTGATGTTCAATTCTCAGGAGTTGATGCACGATATGTAAAAATTGAATTAAATAAATCTAAAACTCCTCTTAGTTTGGCAGAAGTTGAAGTATATCGTTCTGTAAAAGAAGAAAAAGTAGTAGCAGATAAGAAAACAGAAAACGAAGCTAAAACAGATTATACTGCAGAGCTAAATAACTATTTATTTGGTTTAAATTATGATAAATTAAATATTTTGACTAGAAAAGGAGAAGCATTAGAAAATTACACTAATACAAGCACAAAACAACAAGGAAGTGAATTTGTGGTCGTAGAAAAAGTGAAGAAAAGCCTTTCTAATGGTTCGGCTGATGTTGCCATCAATGGTAACGGAGATATTTTCCTAGGTGCATTGTTTAAAGCAAATCAAGACCTTCTAGAAAATAAACCACAACAAATTAGTTTAGATCGTAGCAAAGGTAGAATTAGTGTTGATTTACCAGGAATGGTAGGCGGAGATAGCTATGTAGATGCTAATCCAACTGCAAGTGGTATGCAGGAAGGTGTGAATACCTTGTTAAACCGTTGGCATGAAAAATATGCTGCGAAAAATCCTGCTCCAGCACGTATGCAGTACGAATCAACTTCTGCTTACAGCATGAATCAATTGAAAGCAAAATTCGGAAGTGACTTTGAAAAAGTTGGAGTTAATCTAAAAATTGATTTTGAAGCTGTCAATAAAGGTGAAAAACAAATTGAGGTAGTTGATTTTAAACAAGTTTACTATACTGCTAACTTTGATGCTCCAAAAAATCCATCAGATGTATTTGCCTCAGGAGTAACAGTTGATCAATTGAAAGCACGTGGAATTGATGAAAATACTCCTCCTGTATATGTATCAAGCGTGTCATACGGACGTCAAATGTATGTTAAGTTTGAAACAACAAGCAAGAGTACCGAGTTGAAAGCAGCAATCAATGCTGTAATCAAAGGAGTGCCTATTAAACCAGAATCTGAATGGGCACGTGTCTTGAAGAATACAACTGTAACAGTTTCCATCGTAGGTGGAAATGCTGATGGCGCTGCACGTGTTGTGACAGGTACAGTAGAAGATTTGAAGAAATTGATTCAAGAAGGAGCTACTTTCAGTACACAAAACCCTGCTGTTCCAATTTCTTATAAGACTGCATTCTTGAAAGATAATCAAGTAGCCACAATTCAAAGCAATACAGACTACATTGAAACTAAAGTGACTTCATATAAAAATGGTTACCTCAATTTACATCATAAGGGAGCTTACATTGCTCGCTACTATGTTTACTGGGATGAAGTAACTTATGATAAGAATGGAGTTGAAAGCGTTCGTACGCGTCAATGGGAAGACAATGGTAAAGACAGAACTGCTGGCTTCCAAACGGAGCTTCAATTTAAAGGAAATGTACGTAACCTACGCGTGAAGATTCAGGAAAAAACAGGTCTTGCTTGGGAACCATGGCGTACTGTTTACAATCGTACAGACCTTCCTCTAGTCCAAAAACGTACCATTATTAATTCAGGTACAACAATCAGACCAAAATACGATGAAAAAGTTGAAAACAACTAATTCTCACTTGTGAAAGTAACCAGTTCTATGAGCTGGTTCTTTTTATAAGTAAAATTTTCAGAAAATTACAAATAATACTTGAATTTTTAGGAGAATAGTGTAGAATAGAACACAGAGCTTGATTAGAATAAAGGAGATTGTCATGACAGTTACGATTGATTGGGAAAATCTCGGTTTTTCCTATATGAAACTACCTTATCGTTATATCGCTAATTTTAAAAATGGACAATGGTCTCAAGGAGAATTAACAGAAGATGCAACCTTGCATATTTCAGAATCATCTCCAAGCCTTCACTATGGACAGCAAGCATTTGAAGGATTGAAAGCCTATCGTACAAAGGATGGCAGTATTCAACTCTTCCGTCCAGATGAAAATGCTAAACGTCTGCAACGTACCTGTGATCGTCTCTTGATGCCACAAGTTCCAACAGAAATGTTTGTAGAGGCTTGTAAAGCCGTTGTTCGTGCAAATGAAGAATACGTACCCCCTTATGGAACTGGTGGAACCCTTTACCTTCGTCCGCTCTTGATTGGTGTTGGAGATATCATTGGGGTAAAACCAGCTGAGGAGTATATTTTTACCATCTTTGCTATGCCAGTTGGAAATTACTTTAAGGGTGGATTGGTTCCAACAAACTTCTTGATTCAAGATGAGTATGATCGTGCTGCACCAAATGGAACAGGGGCTGCCAAGGTCGGTGGTAATTATGCAGCTAGTCTTTTGCCAGGAAAAATGGCTAAATCCCGTCATTTCTCAGATGTTATTTATCTAGACCCATCAACCCACACCAAGATTGAAGAAGTTGGTTCAGCAAACTTCTTTGGAATTACAGCTGATAATGAGTTTGTAACCCCACTGAGTCCGTCAATCTTGCCATCGATTACCAAGTACTCATTACTTTATTTGGCAGAGCATCGTTTGGGCTTGAAGCCTGTTGAGGGAGATGTACCAATTGATAGTCTGGATCGATTTGTAGAAGCAGGTGCCTGCGGTACTGCGGCAGTTATCTCACCAATTGGAGGAATCCAACATGGTGATGACTTCCACGTTTTCTACAGTGAGACAGAGGTTGGACCAGTGACTCGTAAACTATACGATGAATTGACAGGTATTCAATTTGGTGACATTGAAGCACCAGAAGGTTGGATTGTAAAAGTAGATTAAAAATTATTAAAGGAGATCTTTATGAAAACGAAAAAGTGGATGTTAACAGCAGGAGTGGTCCTGAGTACAGCAGTTCTTCTTGTAGCTTGTGGTAAAGCTGACAAGGAAGCAGATGCGCCTACAACTTTCTCTTATGTCTATGGAGTAGACCCATCATCTTTGGACTACAGTATCGCAACTCGTACTTCAACAACGGATATCATCGGTAACGTTGTTGATGGATTGTTGGAAAACGATGAATATGGGAATTTGATTCCTTCCCTCGCTGAGGATTGGAGTGTCTCACAAGACGGTTTGACTTATACTTATAAACTTCGTAAAGGGGTTAAATGGTACACGTCAGAAGGTGAAGAATACGCTGAAGTAACTGCGCATGACTTTGTTACTGGGTTGAAACACGTAGCTGATGGCAAATCAGACGGTGTCACTCTTATTCAAAACTCAATCAAGGGCTTGAATGAATATATGACTGGTGAGACTAACGACTTCTCAACAGTTGGGGTTAAGGCAGTAGATGATTATACTGTTGAGTACACTCTAAACGCACCTGAAACTTTCTGGAATTCAAAAGTAACTTCAGCAACTATGTTGCCAGTAAATGAAGAATTCCTCAAAGCTTCTGGTAAAAATTATGGAACGGTCAGTCCAGCTGGTATTCTTTATAACGGTCCATATATTTTGAAGACATTGACTTCAAAATCTTTAATCGAATATGAAAAGAATCCAAATTATTGGGATAAAGAGAAGGTTAAAATCGAGAAAGTTAAATTAACTTACTATGATGGATCAGACCAAGAATCCTTGATCCGTAGCTTTTCTTCGGGTGTTTACACAACAGCTCGCCTCTTCCCAAGTAGCTCAAACTTTGCTTCTACTTTGGAACAATACGGGGATAAAATTACATATAGTCCACAGGATTCAACTAGTTACTACTTTACCTTTAACGTAAACCGTCAATCTTTCAATAAGACAGCGAAAACAAGTGAAGAACAGAAAACTTCTACAAAAGAAGCAATGTTGAACAAGGACTTCCGTCAAGCAATCAACTTTGCCTTCAACCGTCATTCTTATGCTGCCCAGCTCAATGGTGAAGATGGTGCGGACAAGATTATTCGTAACAGCTTAGTACCAGATAACTTTGTACAATCTGGTGGCAAAAACTTTGGTGATATCGCTCAAAAAGAATTGGTCAACTATGGAGACCAATGGAAAGGTGTTGAGCTCGTCGACGGAAAAGATACCATCTACAATCCTGACAAAGCCAAAGCTTCATTTGAAAAAGCTAAGAAAGAGTTGGAATCAAAAGGTGTAACCTTCCCAATTCACTTGGATGTCCCAGTTGAACAGACAAATACCATTGCTGTTCAACAAAGCAATTCCTTTAAACAATCAATCGAATCCACTCTTGGTTCTGAAAATGTCGTGATCGATGTTCTTCAGATGACGGATAACGAGAAGGAAAGCATTACATCTCAAGCGCGTGTTCCTGCTCAAAAAGACTATGACTTGAACAGTACTGGATGGGCTCCAAGTTATCAAGACCCAGCAAGTTATCTCAATATCATGGATCCTAAGACTGGTTCCGCTATGAAACACCTTGGTATTACTAAAGGAAAAGACAAGGAAGTAGTAGCTCAACTAGGTTTGGACGAATATAAGAAACTCTTGGATGATGCAGTTTCTGAGAAAAATGACTTGGATAAGAGATATGAAAAATATGCTAAAGCTCAAGCTTGGCTTACTGATAGTTCTCTCTTGATGCCAACAGCTTCATCAGGTGGTTCACCAGTTGTCAGCAATGTCGTTCCATTCTCTAAACCATACTCACAAGTAGGTATTAAGGGTGATCCATACATCTTCAAGGGAATGAAATTGCAAAAAGAGATTGTAACTGCTAAAGAATATCAAGCAGCTCTTGAAAAATGGCAAAAAGAAAAATTGGAATCAAACAATAAATACCAAAAAGAACTAGAAAGTCATGTCAAATAAAACAGACTAGTACTTTTGGAATAAAGGGGCCTATATGGAATGGATTAAACTAATAGGGATAGTTATCATTGTGATTGGTTTTATCTATAAGTTAGATACCATTGCAACGGTAGTCTTAGCTAGTTTAGTTACAGCTCTAGTTTCTGGAGTTTCTCTTGTTGAATTCTTGGAAATTTTGGGAAAAGAATTTAGTAATCAACGAGTTCTGACGATTTTTATGGTAACCTTGCCACTGGTAGGTTTATCTGAAACTTTTGGCCTCAAGCAACGTTCGATTGACTTGATTCAAAAGATTAAAGGACTGACCGTAGGAAGTTTTTATACAATTTATTTCTTTTTTCGGGAACTCGACGGGTTCTTTGCCATTCGTCTAGGAGGGCAGCCACAGTTTGTAAGGCCTTTGGTTCAACCCATGGGACAGGCAGCAGCAGAGTTGCAATTAGGTAGAAAATTAACTGAGTATGAGGCCGAAGCCTTGAAGGCGCGTGCAGCAGCAAATGATAATTTCGCAAATTTCTTTGCTCAGAACACTTTTGTTGGTGCAGGTGGTGTCCTCTTGATAGGGGGCACTCTGGACCAATTAGGTTACGAAAGTAATTATGCAGGGATTGCTTCGGCTTCTCTTATTGTTGCAGGAGTTGCCCTACTTGTGGTAGGGATTTACAATTACTTATTTGATAGAAAATTGCTAGCGAATAAGCTTAGTAAAGGAAAAGAAGAATGACCAATCTAGCAAGACAGTTATTAGAGTTAACCTATATTGTGATTGGTTGTCAATTTCTTCACACGGCCTATTGTAGCTATAAAGACAAAACAAATCCAGTTCGATATGGAACAGCTGGGTTTTGGGCTTTATTGGGCATCAGTTTTATCGGTGGCTCTTATCTACCTTCTATCTGTATTGGAGTTATCGTAGTGCTATTAGCCCTACTAACACTCTTTAAACAGGTTCGTATCGGAACCTTACCGTCTCTGGATGAAGTCAAGGCAAACATTGAAGCGAAACGACTAAAGAATAAAATTTTTATTCCGGTCATGTTAATGGCTTTGATTGCTTTGGTATTAGCAAAAATGATTCCTGACTTTAGTAAGATTGCTATCAGCCTTGCAGCATTTTTTGCAACCATCTCTCTTTTATTGATTACTAAGAGTTCTCCTAAAAACTTGTTAGCAGAAAATAATCGCATGGTTCAGCAAGTCTCTACTAGTGGGATTGTGCCTCAACTTTTAGGGGCTTTGGGAGCAATTTTTACCGTTGCAGGCGTTGGAGACTTGATTTCGCATTTAATCAGCGGTCTAGTTCCTTCGGGTAGTCGTTTTATGGGTGTAGTGGCTTATGTCCTTGGGATGGTTCTATTCTCCATGATAATGGGGAATGCATTTGCTGCCTTCACGGTTATTACTGCTGGAATTGGTGTTCCCTTTGTATTTGCCTTGGGAGCTGATCCAATCGTGGCTGCAGCTCTAGCAATGACGGCAGGTTGCTGTGGAACCTTATTGACTCCAATGGCGGCTAACTTTAATGCTTTACCGGCAGCTCTCCTGGATATGAAAGATTCAAATGGGGTTATCAAAGCGCAGGTAGGAGTAGCTATTGTCATGATTATCATCCATGTATTTTTGATGTACTTTTTGGCATTTTAGCAAAGGAAATAAAATGAAAATATTAGTAACAGGTTTTGATCCTTTCGGTGGTGAAAAGGTCAATCCAGCCTTGGAAGCTGTTAAATCATTACCGTCAGAGATTCATGGCGCAGAGGTTCATTGGGTAGTAATCCCAACGGTCTTTTATCAATCAGCAGAGGTTTTAGAAGCAGAAATAAATCGATACCATCCAGATGCTGTGCTTTGCATAGGACAGGCAGGAGGAAGAGCTAGTCTAACTCCTGAGCGAGTTGCCATCAACCAAGATGATGCTAGAATTCCAGATAACCAAGGGAATCAGCCGATTGACACTCCTATACGCCTGGACGGACAAGCAGCCTATTTTAGCACTCTGCCTATTAAGGCAATGGTTCAAGCGATTAAAGAGGAAGGGTTACCAGCTACAGTGTCCAATACAGCAGGAACCTTTGTTTGCAACCATTTGATGTATCAGGCTCTCTATTTAGCGGATAAGAAATTTCCCCATATGAGAGCAGGTTTTATGCATATTCCCTATATGACAGAACAAGTGTTGAACAAGCCTAATACGGCATCCATGTGCTTAACAGATATTGTCAGAGGTATTGAGGCAGCAATTAGAGCTATCGTAGACTATAAAGATAAGGACTTGAAGTTAGTAGGTGGAACAACCCATTAATAATGAGTCATCTCTAGATAAAAAATTCTATATTTTTTACAAAAACTCTGTATCAAGCTTGGCTTGGTATAGAGTTTTTTCTTGCCAGTTTTCTAAATTTCTTGTACAATAGGAAGAGTGAAAAGAGGTATGGTATGAGTAAAAAAGATAAAAAAATTGAAATTCAATTAACAGACGCAACTGTTTTAGTTGGTCAGGAAAAATTTGAAGGCTACACATTAACCATTGGGAAAAAGATTATCGGTGAAATTGCTGAACTAGATAATCAATTCGCAATCATAAAGAATGGAAATGTCGATAGTTTTTATAAAAAACTTGAAAAAGCTGTGGAAATTTTGATTGAAAACTATAATTTAGCAAAATAAAGCTTGTTTTTTGTAAATTTTCATGATATAATAGTTTTTGTTGAACATTGGAGAGATAGCGAAGAGGCTAAACGCGGCGGACTGTAAATCCGCTCCTTCGGGTTCGGGGGTTCGAATCCCTCTCTCTCCATTTCACTTTTGGGGTATAGCCAAGCGGTAAGGCAAGGGACTTTGACTCCCTCATGCGTTGGTTCGAATCCAGCTACCCCAGTTCTTAGGTAATAAATTCAAGATAAAAAGAAAAATATCTTAGGGTATTTTATTTTTATAATTGAAGGACGTGAACGATATAACATGTCTTTGCGGGTGCTTAGGAAAAAATTATAAGTATGTCAAGTTTAAGAAAAACTTGATTGTTGGAGGATTTTTTAGATGAACGAATTTGAAGATTTGCTAAATAGCGTTAGCCAAGTTGAGCCAGGTGATGTTGTTAGTGCTGAAGTATTGACAGTTGATGCTACTCAAGCTAATGTTGCAATCTCTGGAACTGGTGTTGAAGGTGTCTTGACTCTTCGCGAATTGACAAACGATCGCGATGCAGATATCAATGACTTTGTAAAAGTAGGTGAAGTATTGGATGTTCTTGTACTTCGTCAAGTAGTTGGTAAAGATACTGATACAGTAACATACCTTGTATCTAAAAAACGCCTTGAAGCTCGCAAAGCATGGGACAAACTTGTAGGACGTGAAGAAGAAGTTGTTACAGTTAAAGGAACTCGCGCTGTTAAGGGTGGACTTTCAGTAGAATTTGAAGGTGTACGTGGATTTATCCCAGCTTCAATGTTGGATACTCGTTTTGTACGTAACACTGAGCGTTTTGTAGGTCAAGAGTTTGATGCTAAAATCAAAGAAGTTGATCCTAAAGAAAACCGCTTCATCCTTTCACGTCGTGAAGTTGTAGAAGCAGCTACTGCAGCAGCTCGTGCTGAAGTATTCGGTAAATTGGCTGTTGGTGATGTTGTAACTGGTAAAGTTGCACGTATCACAAGCTTCGGTGCTTTCATCGACCTTGGTGGTGTTGACGGATTGGTTCACTTGACTGAATTGTCACACGAACGTAACGTTTCACCAAAATCAGTTGTAACTGTTGGTGAAGAAGTTGAAGTGAAAATCCTTGATCTTAACGAAGAAGAAGGACGTGTATCACTTTCACTTAAAGCTACAACACCTGGACCATGGGATGGCGTTGAGCAAAAATTGGCTAAAGGTGATGTTGTAGAAGGTACAGTTAAACGTTTGACTGACTTCGGTGCATTTGTTGAAGTATTGCCAGGTATCGATGGACTTGTTCACGTATCACAAATTTCACACAAACGTATTGAAAATCCAAAAGAAGCTCTTAAAGTTGGTCAAGAAGTTACTGTTAAAGTTCTTGAAGTTAACGCTGATGCAGAACGTGTATCTCTTTCTATCAAAGCACTTGAAGAACGTCCAGCTCAAGAAGAAGGACAAAAAGAAGAAAAACGCGCTCCACGTCCACGTCGTCCAAAACGTCAAGAAAAACGTGATTTTGAACTTCCTGAAACTCAAACAGGATTCTCAATGGCTGACTTGTTCGGAGACATCGAACTTTAATCCATTCGAATTTGAATAAAATCCTTTGTTTTTAAAACAAGGGATTTTTCTTTTTTCTACTAGCATTTTTTGATATAATGGTTTTATGTTATATTCAGAAAAAGAATCACTTTATCAAACAATAAATGAACAGCTCTCTTATCTTTTAGAAGGAGAGCCCAATGTGTTGGCTAATCTATCAAATGCCAGTGCTCTGCTAAAAACAAGCTTTCCCAATACTGTTTTTGCAGGTTTCTATCTATTTGATGGGAATGAACTGATTTTGGGACCCTTTCAAGGTGGAGTTTCATGTGTACGAATCGCTCTTGGAAAAGGTGTTTGTGGAGAGTCTGCAGCTAGTCGTCAAACAGTGATTGTTGGTGATGTTAAAACCTATCCAAACTATATTTCTTGTGATAGTAGTGCTCGTAGTGAAATTGTTGTGCCGATGGTTAAAGAGGGACGTCTTCTGGGCGTTCTAGATTTAGATTCATCTCTTGTTGATGATTATGATGACTTGGATCTGAAATATCTAGAAGAGTTTGTTGCTATTTTGTTAGAGAAAACCGAATGGAATTTTTCAATGTTTGAGGAGAAAGCGTAATGTATCAGGCCCTTTATCGAAAATATAGAAGCCAGACTTTTTCACAGCTAGTAGGTCAAGAGGTGGTAGCAAAAACTCTTAAACAAGCTGTTGAACAGGAAAAAATAAGCCACGCCTATCTATTTTCAGGTCCTCGTGGAACTGGTAAGACTAGTGTGGCTAAGATTTTTGCTAAGGCTATGAACTGCCCTAATCAAGTAGGGGGAGAACCTTGTAATAACTGTTATGTCTGTCAGGCGGTTACAAATGGTAGTTTGGAGGATGTTATCGAAATGGATGCAGCCTCTAATAATGGGGTTGATGAAATTCGTGATATTCGTGATAAATCAACTTATGCTCCAAGTGTTGCCCACTATAAGGTTTATATCATCGACGAGGTTCATATGCTTTCAACAGGAGCCTTTAATGCTCTTTTGAAAACTCTTGAGGAACCAACTCCAAATGTTGTTTTTATCCTAGCAACGACAGAGCTTCATAAGATTCCTGCAACCATCTTATCTCGGGTTCAGAGATTTGAATTTAAGTCTATCAAGACTCAGGATATTCGAGACCATATCTTCCATATTTTAGAAAAGGAAGGGATTGATTATGAGTCTGATGCTGTTGAGATTATTGCTCGTCGAGCCGAAGGTGGTATGCGGGATGCCTTGTCCATCTTAGACCAGGCTTTGAGTTTGACGCAGGAAGCTCGATTGACAACTGCTGTTTCTGAGGAAATCACTGGAACTATCAGTCTAAGTGCTTTGGATGATTATGTGGCTGCTTTGGCACAAAAAGATGTGACTCGTGCTTTGGAAAATCTTGATTTGATTTTTGATAACGGAAAGAGCATGACACGATTTGTAACGGATTTGTTGCAGTATTTACGAGATATTTTGATTGTCCAAACTGGTGGGGAGAATACTCACTATAGTGATCTCTTTAAGGATAACCTAGGTCTTTCACAGGCTGTTTTGTTCGAGATGATTGGAATTGCAACAAGTAGTTTAGCTGATATCAAGGCTAGCTTACAGCCTAAGATTTATGCTGAAATGATGACCATTCGTCTAGCTGAGCTTGAAGTTAAGCCTGAAATAACAGGTCAAGTCGCTGGTGAATTAGCCTCACTTAGAGAAGAAGTTGCGCGATTGAAACAGGCTCTGGCAAATGTTAACACGAGTCCTAAGCAGACTACACCAACACCGAGTCGTCCAGTTAACAGCAAGTCAATTTATCGCGTAGATCGCAATAAGGTTCAGTCTATTCTTCAAGAAGCTGTTGAAAATCCTGATTTAGCCCGTCAAAATCTAATTCGTCTCCAAAATGCTTGGGAAGAAGTTATTGAAAGCTTGTCAGGACCTGATAAAGCACTTTTAGTTGGTTCTCAACCTGTTGCGGCCAATGAGCACCATGCGATTCTTGCTTTTGAATCTAACTTCAATGCTGGTCAGACCATGAAGCGTGATAATCTTAATACCATGTTTGGCAATATCCTCAGTCAAGCTGCGGGATTTTCACCAGAGATTCTTGCTATTTCCATGGAAGAATGGAAAGAAGTCAGGGCTGATTTCTCAGCTAAGGCTAAATCGTCACAAGGTCAACCAGTTAAGGAAGAAGTGGAAGAATCTGTCCTTCCTCAAGGATTTGAATTTCTAGCGGATAAAGTGACCATAGAAGAAGACTAAAAGGATATTGTGACATAATACGATGAACAGACAACAATTTATAATCATGGCCTTATTTACTGCTGCTGAGACCTATTTCCTTAATGAATCTATCATGGAGCAACGGTATATTATGGCCTTGCTTTGGGCTATTTTAATCCTAAGAAATTTTAGAGTCAGCTATATTATGGGTAAAATTGTCAACGCTATTGATGACCATTTTCGAGGAAAGAAGTAACCCTCAGCTTCTAGACAAAATTAAAGCCTTTTAGGCTTTTTTTTGTTATACTATTAAAGTATATTTATTGACATTTTATCGTTTTTTACTAGAAAAATAAGGACAATTTTCTAGCGAAAATGGTAAAACGGATTGAAAAGAAAGGAATTATCATGTCAGTATTAGAGATCAAAGATCTTCACGTTGAAATTGAAGGAAAAGAAATTTTAAAAGGGGTTAACCTGACCCTGAAAACAGGCGAAATCGCCGCTATCATGGGGCCAAATGGAACTGGGAAATCAACTCTTTCTGCCGCTATCATGGGAAATCCTAACTATGAAGTAACCAAGGGTGAGGTTCTATTTGACGGCGTAAACATCCTTGAATTGGAAGTGGATGAGCGTGCGCGTATGGGGCTTTTCCTGGCTATGCAATACCCATCAGAAATTCCAGGAATTACCAATGCAGAATTCCTTCGTGCAGCTATAAATGCTGGTAAAGAAGATGATGAGAAGATTTCAGTGCGTGAGTTTATCACTAAGCTAGACGAAAAAATGGAATTGCTCAACATGAAAGAAGAAATGGCAGAGCGTTACCTCAACGAAGGTTTCTCAGGTGGTGAGAAAAAACGTAACGAAATTCTTCAACTCTTGATGTTGGAACCAACTTTCGCACTTCTTGATGAGATTGACTCAGGTCTTGATATTGACGCTCTTAAAGTTGTTTCTAAAGGTGTCAATGCTATGCGTGGTGAAGGCTTTGGTGCTATGATTATTACTCACTACCAACGTCTTTTGAACTATATCACGCCAGACGTGGTACACGTTATGATGGAAGGTCGTGTTGTTCTTTCTGGTGGTCCAGAATTGGCGGCACGTTTGGAACGTGAAGGATACGCAAAATTAGCTGAAGAACTTGGCTATGACTACAAGGAAGAATTGTAATTCCCTCGTATCTTTTAGGAGAAGTAAATGACTAAAGAAACTATTAAACTTTTTTCAGAAATGCACGCTGAACCAAGCTGGTTGTCTGAACTCCGTCAAAAAGCTTTTGATAAGATTGAGAGCCTAGAATTACCAGTTATTGAGCGTGTCAAATTTCACCGTTGGAATCTTGGTGATGGAACGATTACAGAAAGTGAGCCATCAGCAAATGTTCCAGATTTCACTGCACTAGATAACCACTTGAAGTTGGTGCAAGTAGGAACTCAAACTGTTTTTGAGCAAATTCCAGTTGAGTTGGCTGAACAGGGTGTTGTCTTTACAGACTTCCATTCAGCTTTAGAAGAAATTCCAGAACTGATCGAAGAATTCTTCATGTCATCTGTTAAGTATGACGATGACAAGTTGGCAGCCTACCACACAGCATACTTTAACAGTGGTGCTGTTCTCTACATTCCTGATAATGTTGAGATTGCTGAACCAATCGAAGGAATTTTCTACCAAGATAGTGATAGCGATGTGCCGTTTAACAAGCATATTATGATTATCGCTGGTAAAAATTCTAAGATTAGTTATCTGGAACGTTTAGAGTCACGCGGTGAAGGAAGTGCCAGAGCAACTGCTAATATTACAGTAGAAGTGATTGCTCGTTCTGGAGCTCAAGTGAAGTTTGCAGCTATTGACCGTCTAGGTGAAAACGTCACTGCCTACATTAGCCGTCGTGGTAAATTAGGAAACGATGCAAGTATTGACTGGGCAATCGGTGTCATGAATGAAGGGAATATCGTTGCGGATTTTGATAGTGACTTGATTGGAAATGGTAGCCATGCTGATCTTAAGGTAGTAGCTCTATCAAGTGGTCGTCAGGTACAAGGGATTGATACCCGAGTAACTAACTATGGTTGCAACTCAATCGGAAATATTCTTCAACATGGGGTAATCCTTGAAAAAGCAACTTTGACTTTCAATGGTATTGGCCACATCATCAAGGGTGCTAAGGGAGCAGATGCCCAACAAGAAAGTCGTGTTCTCATGCTTTCAGACCAAGCACGTTCCGATGCCAACCCAATTCTTTTGATTGATGAAAATGATGTCACTGCAGGACACGCGGCCTCTATTGGTCAAGTTGATCCAGAAGACATGTATTACCTCATGAGTCGTGGATTGGATAAGGCAACTGCAGAACGTTTGGTTGTTCGTGGTTTCCTTGGATCAGTAATCGTTGAGATTCCAGTCAAGGAAGTTCGTGATGAAATGATTGCGACGATCGAAGAAAAATTGTCAAAACGCTAAGGGGAAGCCTATGTTAGATGTAGAAGCGATTCGCAAGGATTTTCCGATTTTAGACCAGATTGTCAATGACGAACCTCTGGTTTATTTGGATAATGCTGCGACGACACAAAAACCACTAGCTGTTCTTGAAGCGATTAATCACTACTATGAGCAGGACAATGCCAATGTTCACCGTGGGGTTCATACCTTGGCTGAAAGGGCGACAGCATCTTATGAAGCCGCTCGTGAAACCATTCGTAAGTTCATTAATGCAGACTCCACAAAGGAAGTTCTCTTTACCAGAGGTACGACAACTAGTCTTAATTGGGTAGCACGTTATGCTGAGGAAATCTTGACTGAAGATGACCAGGTCTTGATTTCAGTCATGGAACACCATTCCAATATTATCCCATGGCAGGAAGCTTGCCGAAAGACTGGGGCAGATCTTGTTTATGTCTATCTCAAAGATGGAGCTCTGGATATGGATGACTTGCGTTCTAAATTGACTGACAAAGTTAAATTTGTTTCACTAGCTCACGCATCAAACGTTCTTGGAGTGGTTAATCCTATCAAAGAAATCACACAAATGGCTCACCAAGTTGGAGCAATTATGGTGGTGGATGGTGCTCAGTCTACGCCTCATATGAAGATTGATGTCCAGGACTTGGATGTGGACTTCTTCGCCTTTTCAGGTCACAAGATGGCTGGTCCGACTGGTATTGGTGTTCTTTACGGTAAAGAAAAATATCTGGAGCAAATGTCACCTGTCGAGTTCGGTGGGGAGATGATTGATTTTGTCTACGAGCAATCTGCTAGCTGGAAGGAACTCCCTTGGAAATTTGAGGCTGGAACGCCAAATATGGCGGGTGCTATTGGACTTGCAGCTGCAGTGGATTATCTTGAAAACATTGATATGGATGCCATTGAAGCCCATGAACAAGAATTGATTGCATATGTTTTTCCAAAATTGCAGGAAATTGAAGGTTTGACCATTTACGGTTCGCAAGATTTGGCTCAGCGTTCAGGTGTTATTGCCTTTAATCTAGGGGACCTTCATCCTCACGACCTTGCGACAGCTCTGGATTATGAAGGAGTAGCAGTTCGTGCCGGTCACCATTGTGCTCAACCTCTGCTTCAATATTTGGACGTCCCAGCAACAGCTCGTGCAAGTTTTTATATCTACAATACCAAGGCAGATTGCGACAAGCTGGTCGATGCTTTACAAAAGACAAAGGAGTTTTTCAATGGCACTTTCTAAACTAGATAGCCTCTATATGGCGGTGGTAGCGGACCATTCAAAAAATCCACATCACCAAGGGAAGTTGGAAGATGCTGAGCAAATCAGTCTCAACAATCCGACCTGTGGAGATGTCATCAATCTCTCTGTCAAGTTTGATGCAGATGACCGTTTGGAAGATATCGCTTTTCTAAACTCAGGTTGTACCATCTCAACTGCCTCTGCAAGCATGATGTCAGATGCAGTTTTGGGTAAGACTAAGAAAGAAATCTTAGAGCTTGCAACCATTTTTTCTGAAATGGTCCAAGGGCAAAAAGATGAACGTCAAGACGAGCTTGGAGATGCAGCATTCTTATCTGGTGTAGCTAAATTCCCTCAACGAATTAAATGCGCAACCCTAGCTTGGAACGCCCTTAAGAAAACAATCGAAAATCAAGAAAACAAATAAGACAAGCTTCTTTTGTCTTATGAATTATTAGAAATGAAGAATGAAAGAAAGGATATTATGGCTGAAGAAAGAGTAGAACCAAAACCAATTGATCTTGGTGAATATAAATTTGGTTTCCATGATGATGTAGAGCCTGTCCTATCGACAGGAAAAGGACTCAACGAAGGTGTTATTCGTGAATTATCTGCTGCCAAGGGTGAGCCTGAGTGGATGTTAGAATTCCGTTTGAAATCTTATGAAACCTTCAAAAAAATGCCCATGCAAACCTGGGGAGCAGACTTGTCAGAGATTGACTTTGATGACTTGATCTACTACCAAAAACCTTCTGATAAACCAGCACGTTCTTGGGATGATGTACCTGAAAAGATTAAAGAGACCTTTGAACGTATTGGGATTCCAGAAGCTGAGCGTGCCTATCTAGCTGGAGCTTCTGCCCAGTATGAGTCAGAAGTGGTTTACCACAACATGAAGGAAGAATTTGAGAAGTTAGGTATTATCTTTACAGATACGGATTCTGCCCTCAAGGAATACCCAGACTTATTTAAACAATACTTTGCGAAATTGGTACCGCCGACAGATAACAAGTTAGCTGCCCTCAATTCAGCAGTGTGGTCAGGTGGAACCTTTATCTATGTACCAAAAGGTGTCAAGGTAGATATTCCACTTCAAACTTACTTCCGTATCAATAACGAAAATACAGGTCAGTTTGAACGTACCTTGATTATCGTTGATGAGGGAGCAAGTGTCCACTACGTAGAAGGATGTACAGCGCCAACTTATTCAAGTAACAGCTTGCATGCGGCCATTGTAGAAATCTTTGCTTTGGACGGAGCTTATATGCGCTATACGACCATCCAAAACTGGTCAGATAACGTTTATAACTTGGTAACAAAACGTGCTAAGGCTCAAAAAGATGCGACAGTTGAGTGGATTGATGGGAACTTGGGTGCCAAAACAACTATGAAATATCCATCTGTTTACCTTGATGGAGAAGGTGCGCGTGGGACTATGCTTTCGATTGCCTTTGCCAATGCAGGGCAACACCAAGATACTGGTGCCAAAATGATCCACAATGCTCCACATACGAGCTCGTCTATTGTCTCTAAATCTATCGCTAAAGGTGGAGGAAAGGTTGACTACCGTGGACAAGTAACCTTTAACAAGAACTCTAAGAAATCTGTTTCTCACATCGAGTGTGATACCATTATCATGGATGACTTGTCAGCATCAGATACTATTCCGTTTAATGAAATCCACAACTCACAAGTAGCTTTGGAACACGAAGCCAAAGTATCTAAGATTTCAGAAGAACAGCTCTATTATCTCATGAGTCGCGGTCTCTCAGAATCTGAAGCAACTGAAATGATTGTCATGGGATTTGTTGAACCCTTCACTAAAGAACTTCCAATGGAATACGCAGTTGAGCTCAACCGCTTGATTAGCTACGAAATGGAAGGATCAGTCGGATAAACTTTATGAACAGAAACTGAGGCTGGGACAAAAGTCCTAGCCTCTCAATTGTCTTTGGATTGTCGTGCAAGACGCAGTGGTTGAGTGGGCTCTACTACGCTGATTTCATCAGCTTTTACAGCCCTACTCAACTGTGCGGAGGTGGGACGACGAAATCAAATTCTAACGAATTACCGATTTCTGTCCCACTCTCAGTTTTTTTGATGAAAAATGCTAATAAATATTCACAAAAAGTCTTTTGTATGGTAAAATAATACAATCACATAAAGTGGGAGATGAATGATGAATATTTTTAGAACCAAAGACGTTAGTCTAGGTAAGACAGAAATGCATCGCCATTTAAAACTATGGGACTTAATTCTCTTGGGAATTGGTGCTATGGTGGGAACAGGTATCTTTACCATTACAGGAACTGCTGCAGCAACATTAGCAGGACCTGCCCTTGTGGTATCGATTGTAATTTCTGCTATTTGCGTATCCTTATCTGCACTCTTTTTTGCAGAATTTGCCTCTCGTGTTCCAGCAACTGGGGGTGCTTATAGTTATCTATATGCAATTTTAGGTGAATTTCCAGCTTGGATTGCTGGTTGGCTGACTATTATGGAATTTATGACAGCTGTTTCTGGTGTAGCTTCGGGTTGGGCGGCCTATTTTAAAGGTTTGCTTAGCCATTATGGAATTTCCTTGCCACAAGTCTTGAATGGAACTTTTAATCCTGAAAATGGTACTTATATTGATTTTTTACCAATTTTAGTAATTCTACTTGTTACAGGTGTTGTACTTTTAAATTCGAAAGTAGCTCTTCGTTTTAATTCTATTCTTGTTGTTTTAAAATTTTCTGCTCTTGCTTTATTCATTTTAGTTGGAATCTGGTACATTAAACCTGAAAATTGGTCAGACTTTGCTCCATTTGGCTTTGGTCAGATTTATGGTGGAAGCACTGGGATTATGGCAGGAGCTTCACTCATGTTCTTTGGATTTTTAGGGTTTGAGTCCATTTCTATGGCAGTTGATGAAATTCAAAGCCCCCAGAAGAATGTACCGCGTGGAATTGTTTTATCTTTGACTATCGTAACCATTCTTTATGCCTTAGTTACCTTGGTGTTGACGGGGATTGTTCACTATAGCAAGCTCAATGTTGATGATGCAGTGGCTTTTGCTCTGAGAAGTATCGGTATTGGTTGGGCAGCTAATTATGTTTCACTCGTTGCAATTTTTACTTTGATTACGGTATGTATTTCCATGACTTACGCCTTGTCTCGAATGATTTATAGTTTGGCACGTGATGGACTGTTACCTCAAAGTTTTAAAGAAGTGACCACGACTAGTCGTGTTCCAAAGAATGCAACTATCTTAACTGGTGTTGTTTCAGCAATTGCAGCTGGGATCTTCCCACTTGCAAGTATTGCAGCCTTTCTCAATATCTGCACCTTAGCCTATCTTATTCTCCTAGCCTATGGGATCATCAAATTGAGAAAAGATAAGGGTATGCCAAAAGAGGGCGAGTTCAAAACTCCCCTGGTTCCTTTTTTACCAATCTTGTCTATTCTGATTTGCCTCTCATTCATGCTTCAGTATACTCTTGAAACATGGATGGCATTTGGAATTGCCTTGTTAATAGGAATTATTATCTACTTTACTTATGGCTATAAACATTCAACTGTAGCTGAAAATGAATAAAGAAAAAGAGAGTGGGACAGAAATCGGTAATTCGTTA
>NZ_KV807691.1:0-36887 GCF_001812125.1 Streptococcus sp. HMSC071D03 | reverse complement strand
GAGCCCACTCAACCACTGCGTCTTGCTCGACAATTCAAATACAATTGAGAGGCTAGGACTTTTGTCCCAACCTCTTTTTATAATTTTTCATTAACAAATCGAACAAAGCGATTCCACCAAATTTTTAAGAAGAAGGCTTTTTCGACATTTTTTTCTGCGACCATCTCAAAACTCGGTTTGTCAGTTGTAATGTATCCTTGACCAACTAGATCCTTGTCTTCATAAGTCAAATGTCCAACGACAGTTCCTGCCTCTAGTGGAGCAGTGTGTTCAGTCGTGTCCGCTGTGTAAGTAATAGTTGATTGTGTACGACTACCAAGACGTTGAACGATTTTGATATCTTCTTTTGCAACAGCCGTAACAGTATCTTCCTTCCCATCTAATACAGGTGATTTACTATCTTCATAACTTTCTCCTTGCTTGACGATTGTCTGTAGAGAAAAGTTTGATGAGATGTAATCTAAAATAGAAGAAGTAGCTGTGAAGCGTGCATATGGATTAGTATCTTGGTTGTCAGCGTTTAAGACAACAGTGATAATACGCATTCCTTTTTCTACAGTCGTACCTACAAAGGATGCTCCAGCTTTATCAGTCGTACCAGTTTTAAGTCCATCAACACCACCACGATAGGCAGGCATTCCTTCCAACATATAGTTTGTTGAATTAATGGTCATTCCTGCGAAAGTAGATGAAGGTTTCTTGGTAATCTCTAAGACCTGAGGATATTTGAGAATCAGATTACGAGCTACGACAGCAACATCATAAGCGCTCAATTTGTTTTCATCATCTTTCTTTGAACCAGGATAGATATTAGTGCCAAGAGTTTCATTATTGAGCCCAGTTGTGTTGACGAGTGTAGCATCTTGAATTCCCCATTCTTGTAGTTTGGCCTTCATCATATCTACAAAGTCCTTCTCAGAACCGGCAATTTTTTCAGCTAAAGCGATAGCAGCACTGTTCGCACTAGATACTAAAGTAGCTTCTAATAACTCTTCAACAGTGTAATTTCTAGCTTCCATGGGAACGTTACTCGCTTCAGAATTGGTAGTGAGCTGGTAGGGATAATCTGAGATTTCTACAGGAGTAGAAAGGGTGATTTTCCCTTGTTCCAAGGCTTCATAGACTAGATAAACAGTGAGGATTTTACTGATAGAAGCTATTTCAACAGGTTGAGTAGCATCTTTTTCATATAAAATCTTTCCACTGTTAGCCTCAACAGCAATAGCATGTTTTGCAGCTACATCAAAATCCTGGGCCGAAACAGTTGTAGCCGAACCGAATAAAAATAATGTGATTAAGGTTAAAAATAATTTCTTCATAGTAACTTTATTCTATCACAAAGACAAAAGATATTCTTGTTTTTGTGATGAAAGTTATCAATCTTTTTCGAAATATGGTAAAATAGGGAAAAGAGGAGGTGGCCTATGTTTCGGAGAAACAAACTATTCTTCTGGACAACTGAAATTCTACTAATAACCTTAATTTTCTATCTATGGAAAGAAATGGGTGCTATTATTACACCCTTTGTCAGTGTTGCAAATACAATCATGATTCCTTTTTTACTGGGAGGATTTTTGTATTATCTAACCAACCCAATTGTTATCTTTTTAGAGAAGGAATGCAAAATCAATCGAATCATTGGGATTTTGTTAACCCTTTGTGCCTTAGTTTGTGCACTCGTACTTAGTTTTGTTTATCTGCTGCCGATTTTGATTAATCAGTTAAGTAGCTTAATTTACTCGAGTCAAAACATTTACGGTCGTCTTCAAGATTTAGTCATTGAGTTATCAAAACATCCAGCCCTGCAAAATCTAGATATCCAACAAACTATTCAGCAACTGAACCTCTCTTATGTTGATATTTTGCAAAATATCTTGAACAGTGTGACAAATAGTGTTGGAAGTGTTCTATCTGCACTCGTAAGCACTGTATTGATTATCATCATGACACCAGTTTTCTTGATTTACTTCTTACTTGATGGGCATAAATTTTTACCCATGCTAGAAAGAACTGTATTAAAACGAGATAAATTGAACATATCTGGTTTATTGACAAACCTAAATACAACTATTTCTCGTTACATTAGTGGAGTGTCTATAGATGCAGTTATTATTGGATGTTTAGCTTTTATTGGTTATAGTGTGATTGGTCTAAGATACGCCTTGGTCTTCGCCATTTTTTCTGGATTGGCTAATTTGATTCCGTATGTAGGACCAAGCATTGGCTTGATTCCAATGATCATCTCAAATCTCTTCACCGATCCTCATAAAATGATTATTGCTGTCATTTATATGTTGATTATTCAGCAAGTTGATGGAAATATTTTATATCCACGTATTGTGGGTGGGGTTATGAAGGTTCACCCGATTACTATTTTAGTCTTGCTTTTATTATCAAGTAATATTTATGGTGTGATTGGGATGATTGTTGCTGTTCCAACCTACTCCATTTTAAAAGAGATTGCTAAATTCTTAGCGCGACTGTATGAAAATCATAAGGAAGCACAAGAAGTCAAAAAACATCAATCAGAATAAAGATGTCGGGATAAAAGATTCCGATATCTTTTTTTATCATTGTATCTTTGGCGCTGTAGTTGATTAAACTTTTTATTGGTTTTAAACTCTCAAATCTCTTATGATAAAACTTTAATTTTTCTATACATAATTTTTTATAAACAACTGAATGATTGAAGTCTTTCGAGGTTGGAAATAGGCAATTCAGACTTGGGTTATTGATTTATGGTCTATCGCTTTTTGCTAAAATAAGCCTATTTATAGATATTTTAAATAAATTGGTAGAGGAAGTAGAGCAAGAATAAGAATAATTCACAAAAACTTTGTAAAACACTTGCAATTTAGCTGAAATTTGATAAAATAGTAAGGAAAGTTAGACTGTATTGCCTACTGTCTATCTATAAAATATATTTTATTGGAGGCTTTTACTCAAATGGCAAAAGAAAAATACGATCGTAGTAAACCACACGTTAACATTGGTACTATCGGACACGTTGACCACGGTAAAACTACCCTAACTGCAGCTATCACAACTGTTTTGGCACGTCGCTTGCCTTCAGCAGTTAACCAACCTAAAGACTATGCGTCTATCGATGCTGCTCCAGAAGAACGCGAACGCGGTATCACAATCAACACTGCGCACGTTGAGTACGAAACTGAAAAACGTCACTACGCTCACATCGACGCTCCAGGACACGCGGACTACGTTAAAAACATGATCACTGGTGCCGCTCAAATGGACGGAGCTATCCTTGTAGTAGCTTCAACTGACGGACCAATGCCACAAACTCGTGAGCACATCCTTCTTTCACGTCAGGTTGGAGTTAAACACCTTATCGTCTTCATGAACAAGATCGACTTGGTTGACGACGAAGAATTGCTTGAATTGGTTGAAATGGAAATCCGTGACCTTCTTTCAGAATACGACTTCCCAGGTGACGATCTTCCAGTTATCCAAGGTTCAGCTCTTAAAGCTCTTGAAGGTGACTCTAAATACGAAGATATCATCATGGAATTGATGAACACTGTTGATGAGTACATTCCAGAACCAGAACGTGACACTGACAAACCATTGCTTCTTCCAGTCGAAGACGTATTCTCAATCACTGGACGTGGTACAGTTGCTTCAGGACGTATCGACCGTGGTACTGTTCGTGTCAACGACGAAATCGAAATCGTTGGTATCAAAGAAGAAACTAAAAAAGCAGTTGTTACTGGTGTTGAAATGTTCCGTAAACAACTTGACGAAGGTCTTGCAGGAGATAACGTAGGTGTCCTTCTTCGTGGTGTTCAACGTGATGAAATCGAACGTGGACAAGTTATCGCTAAACCAGGTTCAATCAACCCACACACTAAATTCAAAGGTGAAGTTTACATCCTTACTAAAGAAGAAGGAGGACGTCACACTCCATTCTTCAACAACTACCGCCCACAATTCTACTTCCGTACTACTGACGTTACAGGTTCAATCGAACTTCCAGCAGGTACTGAAATGGTAATGCCAGGTGATAACGTGACAATCGACGTTGAGTTGATCCACCCAATCGCCGTAGAACAAGGTACTACATTCTCTATCCGTGAGGGTGGACGTACTGTTGGTTCAGGTATGGTTACAGAAATCGAAGCTTAATTCGATTTAGTTCCCAGAAGAACAATTATTTAAGTCAGACACTAAAAGAATCTTGCTTTGCAAGGTTCTTTTTTTTCGATCAAAAGTGAGAGAGTTCCTTTTTTACAATTTCATAAAATCATGGTAAAATGGTTAAATATTAAATTTGGAGAGAAATATGAAGTACAAGCGTATCGTATTTAAAGTGGGGACTTCATCTTTGACTCATAAAGATGGAAGTTTATCTCGCAGTAAAGTAAAAGCAATTACACAGCAGCTTGCAATGCTACATGAAGCTGGTCATGAGCTGATTTTAGTATCTTCGGGGGCTATTGCGGCAGGTTTTGGAGCCTTGGGATTTAAGAAACGACCGACAAAGATTGCGGATAAGCAGGCTTCAGCGGCGGTTGGTCAAGGATTGCTTCTGGAAGAATATACAACAAATTTGCTCTTAAGACAGATTGTTTCAGCGCAAATCTTGCTAACTCAGGATGATTTTGTCGATAAGCGACGTTATAAAAATGCCCATCAAGCTTTATCAGTCCTTCTTAATCGTGGTGCAATTCCTATTATCAATGAAAATGACAGTGTCGTTATTGATGAGCTCAAGGTCGGGGATAATGATACGCTCAGTGCTCAGGTAGCTGCAATGGTGCAGGCAGATCTTTTGGTTCTCTTAACAGATGTAGACGGTCTTTATACTGGTAATCCTAACTCGGATCCAAGAGCTAAACGCTTGGAGCGAATCGAGACCATCAATCGTGAAATTATCGATATGGCTGGCGAAGCAGGTTCATCTAATGGAACTGGAGGTATGCTGACTAAGATAAAGGCAGCGACCATTGCGACAGAGTCAGGAGTACCTGTTTATATTTGTTCATCCTTGAAAGCTGATGCTATGATAGAGGCAGCAGAGAAGACCAAGGATGGTTCCTACTTTGCTGCGCAAGAGAAGGGACTTCGTACCCAAAAACAATGGCTGGCCTTTTATGCTCAGAGTCAAGGTTCTATTTGGGTTGATAAAGGGGCTGCAGAAGCTCTCTCTCAACATGGAAAGAGTCTTCTCTTATCTGGTATCGTTGAAGCAGAAGGCGCCTTTTCTTACGGTGATATCGTGACAGTATTTGACAAGGAAAGTGGAAAATCACTTGGAAAAGGGCGTGTGCAATTTGGTGCATCTGCTTTGGAGGATATGTTGCGTTCTCAAAAAGCCAAGGGTGTCTTGATTCACCGTGATGACTGGATTTCCATTACTCCTGAAATCCAACTACTCTTTACAGAATTTTAGAGGTAAACTATGGTAAGTACACAAGAACAATTTGAACTGGTACAAGCTGTTAAAAAATCAATTAACACAGCTAGTGAAGAGGTGAAAAACCAAGCCTTGCTAGCTATGGCTGAAAGTTTATTAGCAGCTACTGAAGAGATTTTATCAGCTAATGCTCGAGATATGGAAGCAGCTAAGGGGAAAATATCAGATGTTATGCTCGATCGTCTTTATTTGGATGCAAGTCGTATCCAAGCGATGGCAACAGGCATTCTTGATGTGGTTGCTTTACCAGATCCAATCGGTGAAGTTTTAGAAACCAATCATCTTGAAAATGGTTTGGTTATCACCAAAAAACGTGTGGCCATGGGTGTTATCGGTATTATCTATGAAAGCCGTCCAAATGTGACGTCTGACGCAGCTGCTTTGGCTCTTAAGAGTGGAAATGCTGTGGTCCTACGTAGTGGTAAGGATGCCTACCAAACTGCCCATGCTATTGTCACAGCCTTGAAAAAAGGCTTGGAGACAACCACTATTCATCCAGATGTCATTCAATTAGTAGAAGATACTAGCCGTGAAAGTAGTTATGCCATGATGAAGGCCAAGGGCTATCTAGATCTTCTTATTCCTCGTGGAGGGGCTGGCTTGATCGATGCTGTCGTTGAGAATGCTATTGTGCCAGTTATCGAGACAGGGACTGGGATTGTCCATGTCTATGTGGATAAGGATGCAGACGAAGACAAGGCTCTGTCTATCATCAACAATGCTAAAACTAGTCGTCCCTCTGTTTGCAATGCCATGGAGGTTCTACTTGTTCATGAAGACAAGGTAGCAAGCTTCCTTCCTCGCTTGGAGCAAGTTCTGGTTGCCGATCGAAAAGAAGCTGGGTTGGAACCAATTCAATTCCGCTTGGATAGCAAAGCAAGCCAGTTTGTTTCAGGTCAAGCAGCTGAAGCCCAAGACTTTGACACCGAGTTTTTAGACTATATCCTAGCGGTTAAGGTCGTGAGTAGTTTAGAAGAAGCGGTTGAGCATATTGAAGCCCACAGTACCCATCATTCGGACGCCATTGTGACAGAAAATGCTGAGGCTGCAACTTACTTTACAGATCAAGTAGACTCTGCAGCGGTTTATGTCAATGCCTCAACTCGTTTCACAGATGGAGGCCAATTTGGTCTTGGTTGTGAAATGGGGATTTCTACTCAGAAACTACATGCGCGTGGTCCAATGGGCTTGAAGGAATTGACCAGCTACAAATATGTAGTTACTGGTGATGGACAGATAAGGGAGTAAGAGATGAAGATTGGATTTATCGGCTTGGGGGATATGGGTTCCAGCTTAGCTAAAGCTGTCTTGCAAGCAAAAACTGGTCATCAGATTTTCCTTGCCAATCGTAGTCAAGCCAAGGTGGATGCTTTTATTACCAACTTCGGTGGTCTGGCTTCTAGCAATGACGAAATCTTTGCAGAAGCAGATGTGATTTTTCTTGGAGTGAAGCCAGCTCAATTCTCTGAACTACTTACTCAATATCAGACCATCCTTGAGAAACGAGAAAGTCTTCTTTTGATTTCTATGGCCGCTGGTTTGACCTTGGAAAAACTCGCTAGTCTTCTTCCAAGTCAGCACCGGATTATTCGCATCATGCCTAATACACCTGTTGCTATTGGTCGAGGAGTGATTAGCTATGCCTTGTCTGCAAATTGTAATCCAGAAGACAATGAACTTTTTTGTCAACTTTTATCCAAGGCTGGCCAGTTAGTTGAAATAAGTGATGGTTTAATAGATGCTGCGACAGGGCTTGCAGGTTGTGGGCCTGCCTTTGTCTATCTTTTTATCGAAGCATTGGCGGATGCAGGAGTTCAGACAGGATTGCCAAGAGAAATGGCTCTGAAAATGGCGGCTCAAACAGTAGTTGGTGCAGGTCAAATGGTACTAGAAAGTCAGCAACATCCTGGAGTCTTGAAAGATCAAGTTTGTAGCCCAGGTGGTTCGACCATTGCTGGTGTAGCAAGTCTAGAAGAACATGCTTTTAGAGGAACCGTTATGGACGCTGTCAACCAAGCCTACAAAAGAACTCAAGAATTAGGCAAATAAGAGGTGAGAGTTAAAACTCAACCTCTTTTTTATTACAAAGAGCGAAATGAAAAAAGCTTTTCACAAATCCCTATTTTTTTGATAGAATAGAAGAGAGAAAAATAGAAATGAGTCAGACATGTCAAAAGGATTTTTAGTCTCTCTTGAGGGACCAGAGGGAGCGGGGAAAACAAGCGTTCTTGAAGCCATAATCCCTATATTAGAGGATAAGGGAATAGAAGTTTTAAGCACTCGTGAACCAGGCGGGGTTTTGATTGGAGAGAAGATTCGTGAAGTGATTCTAGATCCTAGTCATACTGAAATGGATCCTAAGACGGAGCTTCTCCTCTATATTGCCAGTCGTCGACAACACTTGGTGGAAAAGGTCTTACCAGCACTTGCAGCTGGAAAACTGGTTATTATGGACCGCTTTATTGACAGTTCAGTTGCCTATCAGGGATTTGGCCGTGGTTTAGATATAGAAGCGATTGATTGGCTTAATGAGTTTGCGACTGATGGACTGAAACCTGATTTGACTCTTTATTTTGATATTGAGGTCGAAGAGGGACTGGCACGTATTGCTGCCAACAGTGATCGGGAGATCAATCGTTTGGACATGGAAGGTCTGGATCTACATCGAAAAGTCCGTCAGGGTTATCTATCTCTTTTGGAAAAGGAAGCAGACCGCATTGTAAAAATTGATGCTAGCCTACCACTTGATCAAGTGATTGCGAACACGCAGCAGCTACTTTTTGACAGGATGGGATTAAGGAGATGAAACAAGAGCAATTAAGAGCTTGTCAACCTTTACAATTTGAACGATTTGTTCATATCTTAGAGCAAGGGCAGCTCAATCACGCCTATCTCTTTTCAGGTAATTTTGGAAGTTTAGAGATGGCCCTTTTCTTGTCTAAAAGTCTCTTTTGTAGTGAGAAAACTGGTATTTTTCCTTGTGAAAAATGTCGGAATTGTAAATTGATCGAGCAGGAAGAGCTTCCTGATGTGACTATAATTAAACCTTTGAATCAAGTCATTAAGACGGAGCGTATCCGAGAATTAGTTGGACAATTTGCCCAGTCTGGTATTGAAAACCAACGGCAGGTCTTTATTATCGAACAAGCAGAAAAAATGCATGTGAACGCTGCAAATTCTCTTTTAAAGGTTATTGAAGAACCACAGAGCGAAATCTACATATTCTTTTTGACTGATGATGAGGAACAGATGTTACCAACGATTCGAAGTCGGACACAGATTTTCCAATTTAAGAAGCATGTCTCTAGTTTAATGTCACAGCTTGAAGAGGCTGGTTTAGTAAAAAATAAAGCCAAGCTATTAGCTCAGTTTAGTCAATCGCAGGTAGAGGCTGATAAGCTTGTCCATCAAGCAGGATTTTGGACACTAGTAGATGAAAGTGAACGCCTCTTTTCTTGGCTTTTAGCCTCAAAAAAGGAATCTTACTTGCAAGTTGCAAAATTAACGAGTTTGGCTGATGAAAAAGAAAAGCAAGATCAAGTGCTCAGGATTTTAGAGGTATTAGCTGGCCAGGAGGTTCTCAATGTTTCTGCGCGGAACATCTTGAAAAATCTCGTCCAAACTCGAAAAATGTGGCGGGCCAATGTTAGCTTTCAAAACGCTTTGGAATACCTGGTTTTACAAAAAAATTAAAGTGAAGATAGATTATAGAAAGGGCTGTAATGAATAAAAAAGAATTATTTGATGCTTTAGATGACTTTTCACAGCAATTGTTGGTAACCTTGGCAGACGTTGAAGCTATCAAGAAAAATCTCAAGAGTCTGGTAGAGGAAAATACAGCTCTTCGTTTAGAAAATGATAAACTGAGAGAACGTTTGGGAGAGGTTGAGGAGACAGCTCCAGCCAAAACGAAACATGTAAGGGAAAATGTCCGTCGCATTTATGAGGATGGTTTTCATGTTTGTCGTGACTTTTATGGTCAACGTCGGGAGCAAGATGCAGAATGTATGTTTTGTGATGAGTTGTTATTTAGGGAGTAAGTATGCAGATTCAAAAGAGTTTTAAGGGACAAACTCCCTACGGCAAGCTTTATCTAGTCGCAACGCCAATCGGTAATCTAGATGATATGACTTTTCGCTCCATTCAGACCTTGAAAGAGGTTGACTGGATCGCGGCAGAAGATACTCGTAATACGGGACTTTTGCTCAAGCATTTTGAGATTTCAACCAAGCAAATCAGTTTTCACGAACATAATGCCAAGGAAAAAATTTCTGATTTGATTGGTTTGTTGAAACAAGGTCAAAATCTTGCCCAAGTATCTGATGCAGGGATGCCTAGTATTTCTGACCCGGGGCATGATTTGGTCAAGGCTGCCATTGAAGAAGATATCGCAGTTGTCACAGTTCCAGGAGCTAGTGCAGGGATTTCTGCCTTGATTGCCAGTGGCTTAGCACCACAACCTCACATTTTTTATGGTTTCTTACCACGAAAATCAGGCCAGCAAAAGCAGTTTTTCGAAGCGAAAAAAGCTTATCCAGAGACCCAGATTTTCTATGAATCTCCTCACCGTGTAGCGGATACACTGGAGAATATGCTAGAAGTTTATGGTGACCGTCCAGTAGTTCTGGTTCGCGAATTGACCAAGATTTATGAAGAATACCAACGAGGTAAGATTACAGAGTTACTAGAAAGTATTTCTGAAACACCACTTAAGGGCGAGTGTCTTCTCATTGTAGAGGGTGCTAGTCAAGAAGTAGAGGATAAGGATGAAGAGGATTTATTTTCTGAGATACAGGACCGCATTCATCAAGGTATGAAGAAAAATCAGGCCATTAAGGAAGTTGCAAAGATTTACCAATGGAACAAAAGCCAGCTCTACGCTGCTTATCACGAATGGGAAGACAATCAATCCAATGACTAAACAGGGAAGTTTGCCTTCTTCCCTTTTTTTGTTATACTAGAAGAAGAAAAAAATAGAAAGATTTGTGGGTGTCAAACAGTCTAGTGACTTGTTCTGGAATGAACTTAAGTTTCACCCAAAGAGGTATTAGTGTCGTGTCTCAATCTTATATCAATGTTATCGGTGCGGGCTTGGCGGGTTCTGAAGCAGCCTACCAAATCGCAGAGCGTGGTATTCCAGTTAAACTTTATGAAATGCGTGGTGTCAAGTCAACACCACAACACAAAACTGACAATTTTGCAGAGTTGGTCTGCTCTAACTCTTTACGTGGAGATGCTCTTACAAATGCTGTCGGCCTCCTCAAAGAAGAAATGCGTCGCCTAGGTTCTCTTATCTTGGAATCGGCAGAAGCAACACGAGTTCCTGCTGGTGGTGCTCTCGCGGTTGACCGTGATGGTTTCTCTCAAATGGTTACTGAAAAGATTGCCAACCATCCCTTGATTGAAGTGGTACGTGACGAAATCACAGAATTGCCAACGGATGCTATTACAGTTGTAGCGACTGGACCTTTGACTAGTGATACCCTTGCTGAGAAAATTCATGCTCTTAATGGCGGTGACGGTTTTTATTTCTACGATGCTGCAGCGCCTATTGTGGATGTTAATACGATTGATATGAACAAGGTTTATCTCAAATCTCGTTATGATAAGGGAGAAGCAGCCTATCTCAATGCTCCTATGACCAAACAAGAATTTATGGATTTCCATGAAGCCTTGGTTAATGCAGAAGAAGCGCCTCTCAATTCTTTTGAAAAAGAAAAATACTTTGAAGGCTGTATGCCAATCGAGGTCATGGCTAAACGGGGTATCAAAACCATGCTCTATGGCCCAATGAAACCAGTTGGTCTAGAATATCCAGAAGATTACAAGGGACCTCGTGATGGAGACTTTAAAACCCCTTATGCAGTCGTTCAGCTTCGTCAGGATAATGCGGCTGGAAGTCTCTACAATATCGTGGGTTTCCAGACTCACCTCAAATGGGGAGAGCAGAAGCGTGTCTTCCAAATGATTCCAGGTCTTGAAAATGCTGAGTTTGTACGTTATGGTGTCATGCACCGCAATTCTTATATGGATTCACCGAATCTTCTTGAGCAGACTTATCGTTCTAAGAAACAACCAAACCTCTTCTTTGCTGGTCAGATGACGGGTGTGGAAGGCTATGTTGAGTCCGCAGCGTCAGGCTTAGTTGCGGGAATTAACGCGGCTCGTCTCTTCAAGGGAGAAAGCGAGGCTATTTTTCCAGAGACGACAGCGATTGGAAGCTTAGCTCATTACATCACCCATGCTGACAGCAAACACTTCCAGCCAATGAACGTCAATTTCGGCATTATCAAGGAGTTGGAAGGTGAACGCATTCGTGATAAGAAGGCTCGTTATGAAAAAATTGCAGAGCGTGCCTTGGCTGATTTAGAGGAATTTTTAACTATCTAATTTTTTTAAAAGAAATACTCATGATACTATAAAAATCTTAGAAATTGTGATAAAATAGTTTGAATAAAATAAAGGAGCGAAGTCAGGTGGAACCCAAATATAAACGTATTTTGATTAAGTTATCAGGTGAGGCCCTTGCTGGCGAGCGTGGTGTCGGAATTGATATCAAAACTGTTCAAGCAATGGCTCAAGAAATTCAAGAAGTACATAGCTTAGGAATTGAGATTGCTCTCGTAATCGGAGGAGGAAATCTCTGGCGTGGAGAACCTGCTGCAGAAGCTGGAATGGATCGTGTACAAGCAGACTATACAGGAATGCTTGGAACCGTTATGAATGCTCTTGTGATGGCAGATTCATTGCAACAAGTTGGTGTGGATACACGTGTTCAAACAGCCATTGCCATGCAACAAGTAGCAGAACCTTACGTTCGTGGTCGTGCCCTTCGTCATCTTGAAAAAGGACGTATTGTTATCTTTGGTGCGGGAATTGGTTCACCATACTTCTCAACAGATACAACAGCAGCCCTTCGTGCAGCTGAAATTGAAGCGGACGCTATCTTGATGGCTAAGAATGGGGTTGATGGTGTCTACAATGCTGATCCTAAAAAAGATAAGACAGCCGTTAAATTTGAAGAATTGACTCACCGTGATGTCATTAACAAAGGGCTTCGTATCATGGACTCAACAGCTTCTACACTTTCAATGGATAATGATATTGACTTGGTAGTTTTCAACATGAACCAACCAGGAAATATTAAACGTGTTGTATTTGGTGAAAATATCGGAACTACAGTTTCAAATAATATCGAAGAAAAGGAATAAGAAATCATTATGGCAAACGCAATCGTAGAAAAAGCAAAAGAGAGAATGACCCAATCTCACCACTCACTTGCTCGTGAGTTTGGAAGTATTCGTGCTGGCCGTGCTAATGCTAGCTTGCTTGACCGCATCCACGTTGAGTACTATGGTGTTGAAACACCACTTAACCAAATTGCTTCTATCACAATCCCAGAAGCGCGTGTCTTGTTGGTAACACCATTTGACAAATCATCTTTGAAAGATATCGAACGTGCTTTGAATGCTTCAGACTTAGGTATTACACCAGCTAACGATGGTTCTGTTATTCGCTTGGTAATCCCAGCTCTTACAGAAGAAACTCGTCGCGATCTTGCTAAAGAAGTGAAAAAAGTCGGTGAAAGTGCTAAAGTTGCTATCCGTAATATCCGTCGTGATGCTATGGACGAGGCTAAGAAACAAGAAAAAGCAAAAGAAATCACTGAAGACGAATTGAAGACTCTTGAAAAAGATATTCAAAAAGCAACAGACGATGCTGTTAAACACATCGACGAAATGACTGCCAACAAAGAAAAAGAAATCTTGGAAGTCTAAGAAATAAACAGAAAAACTCAGTTGGCATTGCTGGCTGAGTTTTATTCGAAAGAAGGAAATATGAATACAAATCTTGCAAGTTTTATCGTTGGACTCATCATCGATGAAAATGACCGTTTTTACTTTGTTCAAAAGGATGGTCAAACATATGCCCTAGCTAAAGAAGAAGGTCCCCATACAGTTGGTGATACGGTCAAAGGTTTTGCTTATACAGACATGAAGCAAAGACTACGTTTGACAACTATAGAAGTCACTGCAACTCAGGACCAATTTGGTTGGGGAACCGTAACGGAGGTTCGTAAGGATCTTGGGGTTTTTGTTGATACAGGATTACCAGACAAGGAAATCGTTGTGTCACTAGATATTCTCCCTGAACTTAAAGAGCTCTGGCCAAAGAAAGGTGACCAACTTTATATACGTCTTGAAGTAGACAAGAAAGACCGTATCTGGGGAATCTTAGCTTATCAGGAAGACTTCCAACGATTGGCTCGTCCTGCCTACAATAACATGCAGAACCAAAACTGGCCAGCCATTGTTTACCGTCTTAAGCTATCAGGAACCTTTGTCTATTTACCGGAAAATAATATGCTGGGTTTCATCCATCCAAGTGAGCGTTATGCAGAACCTCGTTTGGGGCAAGTGTTAGATGTACGTGTTATTGGCTTCCGTGAGGTGGATCGCACACTTAATCTTTCACTTAAACCTCGCTCTTTTGAGATGTTGGAGAACGATGCGCAGATGATCTTGACTTACTTGGAAAGTAATGGTGGATTTATGACCTTAAATGACAAATCTTCACCAGATGACATTAAAGCAACTTTTGGTATCTCGAAAGGTCAATTCAAAAAAGCACTCGGTGGTTTGATGAAGGCTGGCAAAATCAAGCAAGACCAGTTTGGTACTGAATTAATTTAGGGAGGCTTATGAGAAAATCATTTTATACTTGGCTGATGACCGAGCGCAACCCTAAAAGCAATAGTCCCAAGGCAATTTTAGCGGATCTTGCCTTTGAGGAATCCGCCTTTCCAAAACATACAGATGATTTCGATCAAGTGAGTCGTTTTTTAGAGGAACATGCTAGCTTCTCTTTTAACCTAGGAGATTTTGATTCTATCTGGCAGGAATATTTAGAACATTAAGGCTACCAGATGGGGTTGGGGATAGTAATTTCTCAGCCTCTTTGCTATAATATAGTCATTCAGTTATCTTTTATGAGGATTTTACTTATTTTGGCAAGTATCGTTTACCATTACGAATTGTCAGAGTGATAGGATTTTTGAAAGTTATTTCATACTTAAAAGAAAACAAAAATAATAAAACGAAATAAGAGAATTAGAGAGGTTCTTTGTTTGAAGGAACATTCAATAGATATTCAACTGAGTCATCCAGATGACCTATTTCATCTTTTTGGTTCCAATGAGCGCCATCTTCGTTTGATGGAAGAAGAGCTTGATGTGGTGATCCATGCCCGTACGGAGATTGTCCAGATTTTGGGAGAAGAAGTTGCCTGTGAAGAAGCCCGTCAAGTTATCCAAGCCTTAATGGTCTTGGTTAATCGTGGAATGACTGTTGGAACTCCGGATGTGGTGACAGCCATTACCATGGTTAAGAATAATGAAATCGATAAATTTGTTGCCCTCTATGAAGAAGAGATTATTAAGGATAATACAGGCAAGCCTATCCGTGTTAAAACTTTGGGTCAAAAGCTTTATGTGGATAGTGTCAAGCAACACGATGTGACCTTTGGAATTGGGCCGGCAGGAACAGGTAAGACCTTCTTAGCAGTGACTTTGGCCGTAACAGCTCTCAAGCGTGGGCAAGTCAAGCGTATCATTTTGACACGTCCTGCGGTAGAAGCAGGGGAGAGCTTGGGATTTCTTCCAGGTGATCTCAAGGAAAAGGTCGATCCTTATTTACGACCAGTTTATGACGCCTTGTACCAGATTCTTGGGAAGGATCAAACAACCCGTCTCATGGAACGTGAAATTATTGAAATTGCTCCTCTAGCCTATATGCGTGGGCGTACCTTGGATGATGCCTTTGTCATTCTCGATGAGGCGCAAAATACGACCATCATGCAGATGAAGATGTTCTTGACCCGTCTTGGATTTAATTCTAAGATGATTGTCAATGGGGATATTAGCCAGATTGACCTACCGCGTAATGTAAAGTCAGGTTTGATTGATGCTCAAGAAAAACTTAAGAACATTCACCAAATTGACTTTGTTCATTTCTCAGCCAAGGATGTGGTTCGCCACCCAGTTGTCGCTCAAATTATCAGAGCCTATGAACCTCGACCTGTCAAAGCTGAAGAAAATCAAGAAGAAACAGAATAAGGAAAAAGGACCTAGGCAAAAACTAGCTTCTAAATAAAACCACACAGTGATTTCAGT
Organism: Streptococcus sp. HMSC071D03; assembly: GCF_001812125.1. Classification (NCBI taxonomy): domain Bacteria; kingdom Bacillati; phylum Bacillota; class Bacilli; order Lactobacillales; family Streptococcaceae; genus Streptococcus; species Streptococcus sp. HMSC071D03. Next base: position 21,282 of record NZ_KV807691.1, on the reverse strand, counting down.
CTTGAATACAATCAAGCTGAAAGAAACACTGTGTGGTTTTTGAATAGGTGAACGTTTTAGATGCTAGATTCTTTGCCAATTTGGTGAGATTCATGCTCATGAAGATGAATGCTATCTCTGTTGCGACAGCTTGTTTACCTCTGATATGCACTCTGTGCACGCCGAAAACTACCAAAAACGGGTTCTACATCAATTTTCCGTTTGGCATAAATTTGAGAGCCTTCTTCACTATGTAATGTTTGCGTAAGGAGTTCCTTAAAGTAATTCCAAGTTGGATTATAATGGATTTGTTTCTGATTTCCACTATCTGTTTTAACCAACTGTTCTAACTCTGGAGTGTCTTGAACTTTATCCGCCTCATAAATCTTGAAATCACGTTGAAGCCCATACTTGTCAGTTCGACTAGAGCAGTTCTTAAAGGAATAAAATAGGCCATCGGGCTTTATAAACTGGTCCGTGACCTCAAGATATTCCCAGTTCATTGGATTATCTGTGCTCGTTTAGTACTTTTTAGTCAATTTTGATTAGGTTGTTGGCATGTTTACTGGAGCGGAAATTATTAATCGTTTTATAGCTAACATTGGTATCGTGGCTCAACCATTTCATGGGAATGATTTCTTCGTTCAATTGAACGATTTTACGTCCAAAGAACACTTGACGACCATAAGCGAATATGGTCATCTTCATGAGCATGGTTGGACGAAAGGCAGGGCGACCAGTGTGAGAGGTCTATTTCAGTAATACTTGACTAGAGATATTGTCAACAAATAGGCTAATCATTCTCGCTTCGTGAGTTGATGGAATATCGTAGGAATGATTTACTTCCAAACTTAAATGATTTTAGTGGTTCAACTTCATTCCTACTATTCTTGATGGTGTGAATGTGCTTATAATGTATTCCAGTTAAACACGAAAGCTTTGGACTTTATGAAATTAACATACGTTAATAAAAAAATTAACCCGTATTAATTTTTCTTGACTTAAATTTTTTTAATTGATATACTATTTTCAGAGAGTTAACAATTATATATAAATGCACTACTCTATTTCCTAGATAATACTTAGTAAAACTTTTTATAACAAAGGCTAGCAAAGTTAAAGTTTTCTATCTATTGGAAGTTAAATAAATATGTAAGGAATTAAAATGAAAAAAAGTACAGTATTGTCATTAACCACAGCTGCAGTTATTTTAGCAGCATATGTCCCTAATGAGGTAGTTTTAGCAGATACACCTAGTTCTGAAGATTCTTTAAAAATATCTGATAAAGAAACAGTAGTAGGTAAACAAAAAGAAAACAAAGAAAAACTTGAAGATATTCATAATGCTATAGAAACTTCAAAGGATACTGAAGAGAAGAAAACAACGGTTATTGAGGAAAAAGAAGTTGTTAGTAAAGAATCTGTGATAGATAACAAAACTAGCAATGAAGAAAAAATCAAAGAAGATTCCAATCAATCCCAAGAAGATTCCAATCAATCCCAAGAAGATAAAGCGGACTCGTCTGCAAGTAAAGACCCAGAAAGTCCCAAAAAAGAGGATAAACTTGTCTATATTGCTGAATTTAAAGATAAAGAATCTGGAGAAAAAGCAATCAAGGAATTATCCAATCTTAAGGATACAAAAGTTTTATATACTTATGATACGGTTTTTAATGGTGTTGCAATAGAAACAACTCCAGATAATCTGGACAAAATTAAACTAATAGAGGGTATCTCATCGGTTGAACGATCACAAAAAGTCCAGCCAATGATGAATCATGCTAGAAAGGAAATTGGAGTTGAAGAGGCAATTGATTACCTAAAGTCTATCAATGCTCCATTTGGTAAAAATTTTGATGGTAGAGGTATGGTCATTTCAAATATCGATACGGGGACAGATTATAGGCATAAGGCCATGAGGATTGATGATGACGCTAAAGACTCAATGAAATTTAAAAAAGAAGACTTAAAAGGTACTGATAAAAATTTCTGGTTGAGTGATAAAATCCCTCATGCGTTCAATTATTATAATGGTGGTAAAATCACTGTAGAAAAAGCTGATGATGGAAGCGATTATTTTGATCCACATGGGATGCATATTGCAGGGATTCTTGCAGGAAATGATACTGAAAAAGATATTAAAAACTTTAATGGAATAGATGGAATTGCTCCTAATGCACAGATCTTCTCTTATAAAATGTACTCTGACGCAGGATCTGGGTTCGCAGGTGATGAAACAATGTTTCATGCTATTGAAGATTCGATCAAACACAATGTCGATGTTGTTTCGGTATCATCTGGCTTTACAGGAACAGGTCTTGTAGGTGAGAAATATTGGGAAGCTATTAGAGCGTTAAGAAAAGCAGGCATTCCAATGGTTGTAGCTACGGGTAACTATGCGACTTCTGCTTCAAGTTCTTCATGGGATTTAGTGGCAAATAATAATCTGAAAATGACCGACACTGGAAATGTAACGCGAACTGCAGCACATGAAGATGCGATAGCGGTCGCTTCTGCTAAAAATCAGACAGTTGAGTTTGATAAAGTCAACATAGGTGGAGAAAATTTTAAATACAGAAATATAGGGGCCTTTTTCGATAAGAATAAAATCACAACAAATGAAGACGGTTCAAAAGCTCCTAGTAAATTAAACTTTGTATATATAGGCAAAGGTCAAGATCAAGATTTGATAGGATTGGATCTTAAGGGCAAAATTGCAGTAATGGATCGAATTTATACCAAGGATTTAAAAGATGCTTTTAAAAGAGCAACGGATAAGGGCGCACGCGCCATTATGGTTGTAAATACTGTCAATTACTACAATAGAGATAATTGGACAGAGCTTCCAGCCATGGGATATGAAGCGGATGAAGGGACTAAAAGTCAAGTATTTTCAATTTCAGGAGATGATGGTGTAAAGCTATGGAACATGATTAATCCTGATAAAAAAACTGAAGTTAAAAGGAATAATAAAGAAGATTTCAAAGATAAATTGGAGCAATACTATCCAATTGATATGGCCAGCTATAATTCTAATAAACCGAATGTAGGTGACGAAAAAGAGATTGACTTTAAGTTTGCACCTGACACAGACAAAGAATTGTATAAAGAAGATGTCATAGTTCCAGCAGGATCCACATCTTGGGGACCGAGAACAGATTTACTTTTAAAGCCTGATGTCTCAGCACCAGGTAAAAATATTAAATCCACTCTCAATGTCATTAATGGGAAATCAACTTATGGTTATATGTCAGGGACTAGTATGGCAACTCCAATCGTGGCAGCTTCTACTGTTTTGATTAGACCAAAGTTAAAGGAAATGCTTGAAAGACCTGCCTTGAAAAATCTTAAGGGAGATGACAAAATAGACCTTACAAGTCTTACAAAAATAGCCCTACAAAATACTGCACGGCCTATGATGGATGCAACGTCTTGGAAAGAAAAAAGTCAATACTTTGCATCACCTAGACAACAGGGAGCAGGCTTAATTAATGTTGCTAATGCTTTGAGAAATGAAGTTGTAGCTACTTTTAAAAACACGGATTCTAAAGGTTTGGTAAACTCTTATGGTTCTATTTCTCTTAAAGAAATAAAAGGAGATAAAAAATACTTTACAATTAAGCTTCACAATACATCAAACAGACCTTTAACCTTTAAAGTTTCAGCATCAGCAGTAACTACAGATGCTCTAACTGATAGACTAAAACTGGATGAAACATACAAAGATGAAAAATCTCCAGATGGGAAGCAAATTGTTCCAGAAATCCACCCAGAAAAAGTCAAAGGAGCAAATATCACATTTGAGCATGACACTTTCACTATAGGCCCAAATTCTAGCTTTGATTTAAATGCGGTTATAAATGTTGGGGAGGCTAAAAACAAAAATAAATTTGTAGAATCATTTATTCATTTTGAGTCTTTGGAAGAAATGGAAGCTCTAAACTCTAACGGGAAGAAAATAAACTTCCAACCTTCTTTATCGATGCCTCTAATGGGATTTGCTGGGAATTGGAACCACGAACCAATCCTTGATAAATGGGCCTGGGAAGAAGGTTCAAAATCAAAAACAATGGAAGGTTATGATGATGATGGTAAACCAAAAATTCCAGGAACCTTAAATAAGGGAATTGGTGGAGAACATGGTATAGATAAATTTAATCCAGCAGGAGTTATACAAAATAGAAAAGATAAAAATACAACATCCCTAGATCAAAATCCAGAATTATTTGCTTTCAATAACGAAGGGATCAACGCACCATCATCAAGTGGTTCTAATATTGCTAAAATTTATCCTTTAGATTCAAATGGAAATCCTCAAGATGCTCAACTTGAGAGAGGATTAACACCTTCTCCACTTGTATTAAGAAGTGCAGAAGAAGGATTAATTTCAATAGTAAATACAAATAAAGAGGGAGAAAATCAAAGAGATTTAAAAGTCATTTCGAGAGAACACTTTATTAAAGGAATTTTAAACTCTAAGAGAAATGATGCAAAGGGAATCAAATCTTCTAAACTAAAGGTTTGGGGTGACTTGAAGTGGGATGGACTCATTTATAACCCTAGAGGTAGGGAAGAAAATGCACCAGAGAGCAAGGATAACCAAGATCCAGCTACTAGGATAAGAGGTCAATTTGAACCGATTGCAGAAGGTCAATATTTCTATAAATTTAAATATAGATTAACCAAGGATTACCCATGGCAGGTTTCCTATATTCCTGTAAAAATTGATAACACAGCTCCTAAGATTGTTTCAATTGATTTTTCAAATCCTGAAAAAATTAAGTTGATTACAAAGGATACTTATCACAAGGTAAAAGATCAATACAAGAATGAAACCCTATTTGCTAGAGATCAGAAAGAACATCCTGAAAAATTTGACGAGATTGCCAACGAAGTTTGGTATGCAGGAGCCGCTCTGGTTAATGAAGACGGAGAGGTTGAGAAAAATCTTGAAGTAACTTATGCAGGTGAGGGTCAAGGAAGAAATAGAAAACTTGACAAAGACGGAAATACCATTTATGAAATTAGTGGGGCAGGAGATTTAAGAGGAAAGATCATTGAAGTCATTGCACTAGATGGCTCTAGCAATTTCACAAAGATTCATAGAATTAAATTTGCTGATCATGCTGATGAAAAGGGGATGATTTCCTATTATCTAGTAGATCCTGATCAGGATTCATCTAAATATCAAAAGCTTGGCGAGATTGCCGAATCTAAATTTAAAAATTTAGAAAATAGAAAAGAGGATAGTCTTAAAAAAGATACAACTGAGGAAGAAAATCATCAAGACAATGAAGAGTCTATCGAAGAAAAATCTAGCTTTACTATTCATAAAACTATTTCAACAATTAGAGATTTTGAAAGCAAAGACTTGAAGAAACTCATTAAAAAGAAATTTAGAGAAGTTGATGACTTTACAAGTGAAACTGGTAAGAGAACAGAAGAATACGATTATAAATACGATGATAAGGGAAATATCATTGCTTATGACGATGGTAGTGCCTTAGAATATGAAACTGAAAAACTTGATGAAATCAAATCAAAAATTTATGGTGTTCTAAACCCGTCTAAAGATGGACACTTTGAAATTCTTGGAAAGATAAGTAATGTTTCTAAAAATGCCAAGGTATATTATGGTAATAACTATAAATCGATAGAAATCAAAACGACCAAGTATGATTCCCACTCAAAAACGATGACATTTGATTTATACGCTAATATTAATGATATTGTGGATGGATTAGCTTTTGCAGGAGATATGAGATTCTTTGTTAAAGATGATGATCAGATAAAAGCTGAAACGAAGATTAGAATGCCTGAAAAAAATAAGGAAACTAAAACAGAATATCCCTATGCATCAAGTTATGGGAATGTAATAGAATTAGGAGAAGGTGATCTTTCAAAGAACAAACCAAACAATTTAACTGAAATGGAATCTGGTAAAATCTATTCTGATTCAGAAAAACAACAATATCTATTAAAGGATAATATCATTCTGAGAAAAGGATATGCACTAAAAGTGACTACCTATAATCCTGGAAAAACGGATATGTTAGAAGGAAATGGAGTCTATAGCAAGGAAGATATAGCAAAAATACAAAAGGCCAATCCTAATCTAAGAGTCCTATCAGAAAAAATAATTTATGCTGATAGTAGAAATGTTGAAGATGGAAGAAGTACTCAATCAGTATTAATGTCGGCTTTGGACGGCTTTAACATTGTAAGGTATCAAGTCTTTACCTTTAAAATGAATGATAAAGGGGAGGCAATCGATAAAGATGGAAATCTTGTAACAGATACTTCTAAACTTGTATTATTTGGTAAGGATGGTAAAGAGTACACAGGAGAAGATAAGTCCAATGTAGAAGCTATAAAAGAAGATGGCTCTACGTTATTTATTGATGCAAAACCAGTAAACCTTTCAATGGACAAGAACTACTTTAATCCATCTAAATCTAATAAAATTTATGTACGAAATCCAGAATTTTATTTAAAAGGTAAGATTTCTGATAAGGGTGGTTTTAACTGGGAGTTGAGAGTTAATGAATCGGTTGTAGATAATTATTTAATCTACGGAGATTTACACATTGATAACACTAGAGATTTTAACATTAAGCTTAATGTTAAAGACGGTGACATCATGGACTGGGGAATGAAAGACTATAAAGCAAACGGATTCCCAGATAAGGTAACAGATATGGATGGAAATGTTTATCTTCAAACTGGCTATAGCGATTTGAATGCGAAAGCGGTTGGAGTACACTATCAATTTTTATATGATAATGTTAAACCAGAAGTAAACATTGATCCTAAGGGAAATACTAGTATTGAATATGCTGACGGAAAATCTGTAGTCTTTAATATCAATGATAAAAGAAATAATGGATTTGATGGTGAGATTCAAGAAAAACATATTTATGTAAATGGAAAAGAATACAAATCATTTGATGATATTAAACAACTAACAGATAAGACACTAAATATTAAGATTGTTGCAAAAGATTTTGCAAGAAATACGACCGTAAAAGAATTCATTTTAAACAAAGATACGGGAGAGGTAAGCGAATTAAAACCTCATACGGTGACTGTGACCATTCAAAATGGAAAAGAAATGAGTTCAACGATAGTGTCGGAAGAAGATTTTATTTTACCTGTCTATAAGGGGGAATTAGAAAAAGGCTATCAATTTGATGGCTGGGAAATTTCTGGTATCGAAGGTAAAAAAGACACTGGCTATGTTCTTAATTTATCAAAAGATACCCTTATAAAACCTGTATTCAAGAAAATAGAGGAGAAAAAGGAGGAGGAAAATAAACCTACTTTTGATGTATCGAAAAAGAAAGATAAGGTGCAAGCAAATCATAGTCAATTAGATGAAAATTACAAAAAGGAGGATTTACAAAGAGAAAATCATTCACACAAATCTGATTCAACTAAAGATGTCAAAACTACAGTTCCTGTACAAGTAAATTATAGTCAATTAGATGAAAGTCAAAGATCTGATTCAACTAAGGATGTTAAAGCTCCAGTTCCTGATAAAAATGATAAAAACTTTGAAAATAAGAAGGAAGTTTATCTTAATGAACCAGAGAACATAGCTAATAAACATACCAATATCGATAGTAAATCGGATACTAACAATTCTGATAGATTACCAAAAACCGGAACAGTTAGAGAAGGTTTTACACCATTCATTGCTGGAATAATGTTTATCGTAGGTGCATTTCTTGGATTGAAGAAAAAAGACCAAGATTAAGACAAAAGCTATAGATGAAAAATTGGTTTATGTACTGAGATGGTGTGATGATGAAACAGTTTTGTGAAAATAGCCATTTATAACTCAATTATTTAGTTTACTTTACTATTGGTACTCTTTTTGGATTTAGTAATGGACTTAGTTTAGAAAACTAATGAATTGATTGAAAGGGTTAGTATTGACAAATATTGATCACATTGATTAGAAACTAGAGTCTATCAAAATTTAAATTATAAACCATGACATGAGAAAACGAGCATCTCCAAGAACGGAAATGCTCGTTTTTGAGATTTAGAAGCTAGTTTTTACGTAGCATTCTATTTTTGTAGTTTTAATATGTAAATCATTTTAGACCAGTTCACTGATTGAAGTGAAGTCACGTTCCAAGCCTTCTGCAACAGGCTGGCTGGTGAGGTATCCTTGATAGGTTGTCACACCTTCAAGCAAGCCTGCGTCTTCTAGGATAGCTTTCTTAAATCCTTTTCCTGCCAAGGCTTCGATATATGGAAGAGTCACATTAGTAAGGGCAATCGTAGATGTGCGAGCAACTGCTCCAGGAATGTTAGCAACGGCATAGTGAAGAACACCGTGTTTTTCATAGACTGGTTCATCGTGAGTTGTCACACGGTCAGCTGTCGCTATAACACCACCTTGGTCAACAGCAACGTCTACGATGACAGAACCAGGACGCATTTGTTGTACCATTTCATCTGTCACCAATTTTGGAGCTTTGGCACCAGGAATCAAGACAGCACCGATAACAACGTCTGCTTCACGTACACTTGCTTCGATATTAAATGGGTTAGACATGAGGGTTTGGATTTGGTGACCAAAGACATCTTCTAGGACAGAGAGGCGTTTAGCACTGATATCAAGAATGGTTACTTGAGCTCCCAAACCTAGCGCAATGCGGGCTGCATGTGTACCAACAACACCACCACCGATGATGGTTACTTTTCCTTTTGGAACACCAGGGACACCACCGAGTAGAACTCCTGAACCACCAGCTTGTTTCGTCAAGAAATGAGCACCGATTTGGACTGCCATACGACCAGCTACCTCACTCATTGGAACAAGAAGTGGGAGTTGTCCTTGAGTATCACGGACTGTCTCATAAGCAACACCAGTTGTTTTAGCTGCAAGCATAGCATCAGCCAATTCTGGAGCCGCTGCCATATGTAAGTAGGTGAAAAGTAGTAAATCCTCACGCAAGAACTGGTACTCACTAGCAAGGGGTTCTTTTACTTTAACAACTAATTCTGCAGCCCAGGCTTCAGCAGCAGTTGCGACAATTTCTGCTCCTTGCTTTTCATAGTCAGCATCAGTAAATCCTGAACCAAGTCCAGCATTTGTTTCGATGAGGACTCGGTGACCACGACCAACAAGACTCTGTACACCAGCAGGTGTCAAAGCAACACGATTTTCATTATTTTTAATTTCCTTTGGAATTCCAATTAACATAGGATAACTCACTTTCTATTAAGCTGTTTCAATTTATGTATCACATCATTCGTCAGAGTTTTTGTGATGACTTTATTGTATATGAAACCGTTTTAAATTGCAAGAAAAACTTGTAAACCTATTTCTTTTATGTTATTCTTTTAGCAACCTATTTTGGGAGGGGCAATCATGGAATCACTATTTATCAAACTAGCGAAGCATCCAATAATCGAAACAGAACGATTAGTACTTAGACCAGTAACACTTGATGATGCAGAAGCAATGTTTGAATATGCTTCAAACCAGGAAAATACACGCTATACTTTTCCAACCAATCAAAGTTTAGAGGAAACCAAGAATAATATTGCCCAATTTTATCTAGCTAATCCCTTGGGCCGATGGGGTATTGAACTAAAAAATAGTGGAGAGTTTATCGGAACTATTGACCTGCACAAGGTTGATACTGTTCTTAAAAAGGCAGCCATTGGTTACATTATCCATCAAAAATATTGGAATCAAGGTTTGACAACTGAAGCCAATCGTGCCGTCATTGAACTGGCCTTTGAAGAAATCGGAATGAATAAGTTGACAGCCCTTCACGATAAGGATAATCCTGCGTCAGGAAAGGTCATGGAGAAATCAGGCATGCGCTTTTCTCACGAAGAACCCTATGCCAGAATGGATAATAAAGAACCGGGACGAATTGTAACACGTGTACATTATGTTTTGACCAAGGAAGACTATTTTGCAAATAAGTAAGCAGTTGAAAAGATTTTTCAGCTGTTTTTTCTTTCTCTTACGAATAAAGTAAGAGAGGAGAAAATATGGAAGAACTTATTGAGAAAATCCAAGAATATAAAATCATTGTTATCTGTGCTGGTTTGGGCTTGGTCTTAGGCGGATTTTTCCTGCTAAAGCCAGTCGCTCAAGCACCTGCTAAGGAAACAAAGGTGCAGACTGAAGTTACAGCTGTTCCAAAGGATTCGACGGATGAAAAGGAAGATGGAAATCAGAAGGAAGAAGTGGTGGGGCAAGATCTGATTACTGTCGATGTCAAAGGTGCTGTCAAATCACCTGGAATTTATGATTTACCAGTTGGAAGTCGTATCAATGATGCTGTTCAAAAAGCTGGTGGATTGACAGATAATGCTGATAGTAAGTCTATCAATCTTGCTCAGAGAATTAGTGATGAAGCACTTGTTTATGTCCCGACTAAGGAAGAAGCTACAAGCCAAGAGGCATATTCAAATGCTTCCAACACCAAAGAAAATAAGAAAGTCAACCTTAATAAAGCCAGTATAGAGGAACTGAAGCAAGTCAAAGGTTTAGGTGTTAAACGTGCTCAAGATATTATCGACCATCGTGATTCCAACGGTAAGTTTAAGTCAGTTGATGAGCTCAAAAAGGTTTCTGGTATTGGTGCAAAAACGATAGAAAAGTTAAAAGAGTATGTTACAGTGGATTAGTCGCTTTCCAATTCCAAAAATCTATCTCAGTTTTCTTTTGCTCTGGTTCTACTATGCAATTTTTTCAGCAAGTGTCTTAGCACTTTTGGGCTTTGTCTTTTTACTAGTCTGCCTCTTTTTCCAATTTCCATGGAAAACTGTGACTAAGGTCCTCTTGATTTGCAGCATATTTGGGAGTTGGTTTATTTTTCAAAAATGGCAGCAAGAAGAAGCCAATCGGAATCTTGTAGACACGGTTGATACAGTGCGAATATTACCGGATACCATCAAAGTAAATGGTGATAGCTTATCTTTTCGTGGCAAGGCTGAGGGCAGACTCTTTCAGGTCTATTATAAACTCCAGTCAGAATCTGAAAAGAAAAAATTTCAAGACTTATCTGAACTACCTGAAATAGTTTTGAAAGGCAAGTTAGCTAGTCCTCAAGGAGCCAGTAATTTTGCTGGATTTGATTATCGAAACTATCTCAAAACACAGGGGATTTATCAGACCTTAACTATATCGGAAATTGTCGAATTAAAGCAAATTTCTAGTTGGGATATAGGAGAAAATCTATCCAGTTTGCGAAGAAAAGCAGTTGTCTGGATAAAAAGGAATTTTCCTGACCCCATGCGCAATTATATGACGGGACTCTTATTAGGGCACTTGGACACAGATTTTGAGGAAATGAATGAACTCTATTCTAGCCTCGGAATTATTCACCTATTTGCTTTGTCAGGAATGCAAGTAGGATTCTTTATGAATGCTTTTAAAAAATCACTCTTACGTTTGGGCTTGACTCAAGAGAAGTTCAAATGGCTTGCCTATCCCTTTTCTTTGTTCTATGCAGGCATGACAGGTTTTTCAGCATCTGTGATTAGAAGTCTTTTACAAAAGATCTTGGCTCAGCATGGCTTTAAGTCACTGGATAATTTTGCTTTGACAATTCTTATTCTATTTTTAATCATGCCGAACTTTTTCTTAACAGCTGGAGGGGTTCTTTCCTGTGCTTATGCCTTTATCCTGACAATGACTGGTGAGGAAGTAGCAGGGATAAAAGGACTGGTTAGGGAGAGTTGTATTATTTCCTTGGGAATTCTGCCAATTTTATCTTTTTATTTTTCAGAATTTCAACCGTGGTCTATTCTCCTAACTTTTGCCTTTTCTTTCTTATTTGATATGGTCTTGTTGCCACTTTTATCGATTCTCTTCTGTCTGTCATTTGTATATCCCATCACCCAGTTCAACTTTCTCTTTGAATGGCTAGAAAATATCATACGCTATATTTCTCAGCTATCTACTAGGCCCCTTGTTTTCGGCCAACCGAGTCTTTGGATTTTAATCCTTCTTTTGATTACTTTAGCTCTCATCTATGACTATCGAAAGAATTTGAAAAAACTATCTATGCTTGTCATAGTTGCCATCTCATTCTTTTTAGTAACCAAACATCCACTAGAGAATGAAATCACAGTCCTAGATATGGAACAGGGACGAAGCATTTTCCTAAGAGACATGACAGGGAAGACCATACTACTGGATGTTGGTGAAAAGCTAGCAGTTGAAAAGAAAGAAGTCTGGCAGGAGAAAGCTATTACCAGCAATGCCAAACGTAGTTTAATTCCTTATCTGAAAAGTCGAGGAGTGGCCAAGATTGATCAGCTGGTTCTAACGACTAGTGATACTAAACAGTTAGATCATGTGTTAGAAATCAGTAAAGCCGTCGAGCTTGGAGAGATTCTAGTAACTGAAGAAACTTTATCTAAGAGAGAATTTATGGATAAGCTGAAGGAGAGCAAAGTCAAGGTAGGTGCTATCAAAACAGGACAGCAGTTACCTATTTTTGGGAATAGTTTAGAAGTTATCGCTACCCAAAATAAGGATAAAAATGATTCAATTACAATGTATGGAAAGTTACTAAACCAAACCTTTCTAGTTACTGGAAATATAGAGGAGAAGTTTTTAACGAGTCATTATCCAAAACTCCAAGCAGATGTAGTGATAACTCATCAGCAAGCATCGAAGAAAAAGACAGATATCGAAATCTTCAAAAATGTACACCCTAAAATCACGGTCATTTCGGTAGACAAGAAGAAAAAAATCAAAGAAAAAAATGCGGAAAGTAACCAAGAACTTGGGAATTCGATATATCAAACGAATCAAAAGGGCGCCATTCGTTTCAAGGGATGGACTACTTGGAATGTTGAAACTGTTCAATAACGTTTTCAGAGAAAACTAAACATTAAAATTGTCTAAACAATCATTCAAGGCTTGATTTTGAACCCTGTTTACTATAAAATGGTTAAGATTGGTGTCAAACTTTTATATTGCAAATAGGAGAAAAAATGACAAAAACTTTGAAACGTCCTGAGGTTCTATCACCTGCAGGAACACTAGAAAAACTAAAAGTAGCTGTTCAATACGGAGCAGATGCTGTCTTTATCGGTGGTCAGGCCTATGGTCTTCGTAGCCGCGCGGGTAACTTCACTTTCGAACAGATGGAAGAAGGAGTACAGTTCGCGGCTAAGTATGGAGCTAGGGTATATGTGGCTGCCAATATGGTTATGCACGAGGGAAATGAAGAAGGTGCCGGAGAATGGTTCCGTAAGTTGCGTGATATTGGCATTGCAGCGGTTATTGTTTCTGACCCTGCCTTAATCATGATTGCTGCAACAGAAGCACCAGGACTTGAAATCCACCTTTCAACACAAGCTAGTGCGACCAACTATGAAACTCTTGAATTCTGGAAAGAACTTGGATTGACTCGTGTCGTTTTGGCGCGTGAGGTTTCTATGGAAGAATTGGCAGAAATTCGCAAACGTACAGACGTTGAGATTGAAGCTTTTGTACATGGAGCTATGTGTATCTCATATTCTGGCCGTTGTACCCTTTCTAACCACATGAGTATGCGTGATGCCAACCGTGGTGGATGTTCACAATCTTGCCGTTGGAAATATGACCTTTACGATATGCCATTTGGTAAAGAGCGTAAGAGTCTCAAGGGAGAAATTCCTGAAGAATTTTCAATGTCAGCCGTTGATATGTCTATGATTGATCATATCCCAGATATGATTGAAAATGGTGTGGACAGTCTTAAAATTGAAGGTCGTATGAAGTCTATTCACTATGTTTCAACAGTTACAAACTGCTACAAGGCTGCCGTTGATGCCTACCTCGAAAGTCCTGAAAAGTTTGAAGCTATCAAGCAAGACTTGATTGATGAAATGTGGAAGGTGGCCCAACGTGAATTGGCCACAGGTTTCTACTACGGGACACCATCTGAAAATGAACAACTGTTCGGTGCTCGTCGTAAGATTCCAGAATACAAATTTGTTGCTGAAGTAGTAGCTTATGATGATGCAACACAAACAGCAACTATTCGCCAACGTAACGTTATCAACGAAGGAGACCAAGTTGAGTTTTATGGCCCAGGTTTCCGCCATTTTGAAACTTATATCGAAGACCTTCATGATGCTAAAGGTAATAAAATTGACCGTGCACCAAATCCAATGGAACTTTTAACCATCAAGGTTCCACAACCAGTACAAGCAGGTGATATGGTCCGTGCTTTGAAAGAAGGCTTGATCAATCTTTACAAAGAAGATGGAACAAGCGTCACAGTTCGTGCCTAGATAAGGAAAAATCATGGTTCAAGCTCATGGATTACTAGTAGATGATGAAAGCAGATGTGTTCATTACCATAGTGATAAAGATATCGTAGCGCTCCAGTGTTATGAGTGTAAGAAATACTATGCCTGTTATCAGTGTCACAATGCGCTAGAGGAGCACACATTTTCTCCATACCCTTTAAGACTTAAACAGGATAAACCTATCTTATGTGGTTTCTGTAAGAAGAACCTAACTTATGAGGAGTATAGAGAAAAGGGGAGCTGTCCTTATTGTGCAGCACTCTTTAATCCAGCTTGCCAGAGCCACCATTCCTATTATTTTAAATAAGAAACGATAAATCCAGGTTGTAAAACTTGGATTTTTATTTTCAGAAAAACAGGAAAGATAAGGAAAACAATCTGAAAAGACCTTAAAATTTTCTATATAATTGACTTGAAAATCGGAAAAATAGAAATAAATGATTAGAAACGCTTTCAATGCTAGTAAAAAGTTGACAAAAGCAAATTTTAGGACTAAACTAGGGAAGTAAATTTAATTTAAAAAAGGAGAATTCGTCATGAATTTAACATTTTTCGGTCTATGTCTTGCCTGTATGGGTGTATCTCTTGCAGAAGGATTTTTGATGAACGGTTTGTTCAAATCTGCAGCACGCCAACCAGATATCATCCCTCAATTGCGTAGTTTGATGATCATGGGGATTGCCTTTATCGAAGGAACATTCTTTGTAACTCTCGTATTTTCATTTATCATCAAATAAAGAGAAGTATAAAATGGAAAAGGGAGGATTCTAGATGGAAGAAAGTATCAATCCAACCATCAATATTGGTCCTGTTACCTTTGATTTAACCTTGACAGCATTAACTTTGTTGTCTGTGGCACTTATTTTTGGCTTTATCTATTGGGCAAGTCGTAATATGACTGTAAAACCCAAAGGAAAGCAAAATGTACTCGAGTATCTCTATGACTTTGTAGTCGGATTTACAGAACCAAACGTAGGTTCACGGTACATGAAAGATTACTCACTCTTTTACTTGTGTTTATTTCTTTTTATGGTTATCGCAAATAATCTTGGTTTGATGGCGAAACTTCAAACTACAGATGGGACAAACCTTTGGACATCGCCAACAGCAAATCTCCAGTTTGACTTGGCCTTGTCATTCGGAATTATCCTGATGACCCATATTGAAGGAATTCGTCGTCGCGGTGTTAAAAAATATCTAAAAGGTTTTGTAACCCCAGGTTTCATGACACCGATGAATCTCCTTGAAGAAGTCACGAATTTCCTTTCACTTGCTTTGCGGGTGTTCGGGAATATCTTTGCCGGAGAAGTGATGGCAAGCCTGCTTATTACTCTCTCTCATCAGGCACTTTATTGGTATCCAGTCGCATTTGTTACCAATCTTGTCTGGACGGCATTTTCTGTGTTTATTTCCTGTGTTCAGGCCTATGTATTCACAGTCTTGTCTTCTATGTATCTAGGAAATAAAATTAATGATGAAGAGTAGAAAGGAGTAAATGATGCACGTAACAGTAGGTGAATTGATTGGTAACTTTATTTTAATTGCTGGCTCTTTTATCCTTTTGATCGTCTTAGTCAAAAAATTCGCATGGTCAAACTTGACAACTGTCTTCGAAGAACGCGCTGAAAAGATCGCTGCTGATATTGATGGTGCTGAACAAGCTCGTCAAAAAGCAGAAACTCTTGCTCAAAAGCGTGAAGATGAATTAGCAGGTAGCCGAAGCGAAGCTAAAACTATCATCGAGAATGCCAAGGAGACAGCTGAAAAGAGCAAATCAGATATTCTAGCTGAAGCTAAGCTAGAAGCTGGTCGCTTGAAAGAAAAAGCTAACCAAGAAATTGCGCAAAACAAAGCTGAGGCTTTACAAAGCGTTAAAGGTGAGGTAGCAGATTTGACAGTTAGTCTAGCTGGGAAAATCATCTCACAAAACCTTGACGGTCATGCCCATAAAGAACTCATTGATCAGTATATCGATCAGCTAGGAGAAGCTTAATGGACAAAAAGACAGTAAAGGTAATTGAAAAATACAGCATGCCTTTTGTCCAATTGGTGATTGAAAAAGGAGAAGAAGATTCTATCTTCTCAGACTTGACCCAGATTAAGCAAGTCGCTGAAGAAACAGACTTGCCTTCTTTTTTGGCTCAGGTGGATGTGGATGAGTCTGACAAGGAAAAAACAGTCAGTTATTTCCAAGATTCTGCATCGCCATTATTACAAAACTTCATTCAAGTTCTGTTGTACAATCATCGATCAAATCTTTTTTATGATGTGATTGTAGATTGTTTAAACCGTCTTGAGAGAGAAACCAATCGTTTTGAAGTAACGATTATGTCTGCTCATCCTCTAACGGATGAACAAAAAGAACGTTTGCTTCCAATTATAGAGAAAAAGATGTCTTTAAAAGTGCGTAGCATTAAAGAAGAAATCGACGATAGTTTAATCGGTGGTTTTGTTATTATCGCCAATCACAAGACAATTGATGTTAGTATTAAACAACAACTTAAAGTTGTTAAGGAAAATTTGAAATAGAAAGTGGTGTTCTTTTGGCAATTAACGCACAAGAAATCAGCGCTTTAATTAAGCAACAAATTGAAAATTTCAAACCCAATTTTGATGTAACTGAAACTGGTGTTGTAACCTACATCGGGGACGGAATTGCGCGTGCTCATGGCCTTGAAAATGCCATGAGTGGAGAGTTGTTGATTTTTGAAAACGGCTCTTATGGTATGGCGCAAAACTTAGAATCAACAGATGTTGGTATTATCATCCTTGGAGACTTTACAGATATCCGCGAAGGCGACACCATTCGTCGTACAGGAAAAATCATGGAAGTTCCAGTTGGTGATAGCTTGATTGGACGTGTCGTGGATCCACTTGGTCGTCCTGTAGACGGACTTGGTCCAATCGACACAAACAAGACTCGTCCAGTTGAAGCACCAGCACCTGGGGTAATGCAACGTAAATCAGTATCAGAACCATTGCAAACTGGTTTGAAAGCTATTGATGCCCTTGTTCCAATCGGTCGTGGTCAACGTGAGTTGATTATCGGTGACCGTCAAACAGGGAAAACCACCATCGCTATCGATGCAATCTTGAACCAAAAAGGTCAAGATATGATCTGTATCTATGTAGCGATTGGTCAAAAAGAATCAACAGTTCGTACACAAGTAGAAACACTTCGCCAGTATGGAGCCTTGGATTACACAATTGTCGTGACAGCGTCAGCTTCACAACCTTCACCATTGCTTTTCCTTGCACCTTATGCAGGGGTTGCTATGGCCGAAGAATTTATGTACCAAGGTAAGCATGTCTTGATCGTTTATGATGACTTATCTAAACAAGCGGTAGCTTATCGTGAACTTTCTCTCTTGCTCCGTCGTCCACCAGGTCGTGAAGCCTTCCCAGGGGATGTCTTCTATCTTCACAGTCGTCTACTTGAGCGTTCTGCTAAAGTTTCGGATGAATTGGGTGGTGGATCTATCACAGCTCTTCCATTTATCGAGACGCAAGCAGGAGATATCTCAGCCTATATCGCCACAAACGTAATCTCTATTACGGATGGACAAATCTTCCTTGGCGATGGACTCTTTAACGCGGGTATTCGTCCGGCCATTGATGCGGGTTCTTCTGTATCGCGTGTTGGTGGTTCTGCACAGATTAAAGCCATGAAGAAAGTTGCTGGTACACTCCGTATTGACCTTGCTTCATACCGTGAGTTGGAAGCCTTCACTAAATTTGGTTCTGACTTGGATGCGGCTACTCAGGCTAAATTGAACCGTGGTCGTCGTACTGTAGAAGTATTGAAACAACCTGTTCACAAACCATTACCTGTTGAGAAACAAGTTACTATTCTCTATGCTTTAACACATGGTTTCTTGGATACAATTCCTGTAGACGATATCGTTCGTTTCGAAGAAGAGTTCCATATGTTCTTTGATGCTCAACATCCTGAAATTTTGGAAACCATTCGTGAAACAAAAGACTTGCCAGATGAAGCAGTCTTGGATGCTGCGATTACTGAGTTTCTCAATCAATCAAGCTTCCAATAAGAATAGAGGTGTCAGATGGCAGTATCTCTAAATGATATTAAAACAAAAATCGCCTCAACAAAAAATACTAGTCAAATCACTAACGCAATGCAGATGGTTTCTGCAGCTAAGTTAGGTCGTTCTGAAGAAGCAGCACGTAACTTCCAAGTTTATGCACAAAAAGTACGTAAACTGGTTACAGATATCCTTCACGGAGATGGCGCTGGCGGATCAACAAACCCAATGTTGATTAGTCGCCCCGTCAAAAAAACAGGCTATATCGTCATTACATCTGACCGTGGTCTTGTTGGAGGATATAATTCTTCAATCTTAAAAGCTGTCATGGAAATCCAGCAAGAATACCATCCTTCAGGTGATGATTTTGAAGTCATCTGTATTGGTGGTATGGGAGCCGATTTCTTCAAATCACGCGGTATTCAACCAATCTATGAATTGCGTGGACTTGCGAGTCAACCGAGCTTTGATGAAGTTCGTAAGATTATCTCTAAAACGATTGAAATGTATCAAAATGAACTTTTTGATGAGCTCTACGTTTGCTACAACCACCACGTAAATACATTGACAAGTCAAATGCGTGTAGAACAGATGCTTCCAATCGTGGACTTGGATCCAAATGAAGCAGATGATAACTATAGCTTGACATTTGACCTTGAAACAAGTCGTGAAGAAATCTTGGATCAATTGCTGCCACAGTTTGCAGAAAGTATGATTTATGGTGCTATTATTGATGCCAAGACAGCTGAAAATGCTGCTGGTATGACAGCCATGCAAACAGCGACTGATAATGCCAAAAAAGTGATTAATGATTTGACAATCCAGTATAACCGTGCCAGACAGGCGGCGATTACACAAGAAATCACAGAAATTGTGGCAGGAGCTAGTGCCTTAGAATAGGCTCTAGTCCAGCTCGTATGAAAATGAACTTATACTTAATGAAAATCAAAGAGCAAACTAGGAAGCTAGCCGCAGGCTGTACTTGAGTACGGCAAGGGGACGCTGACGTGGTTTGAATTTGATTTTCGAAGAGTATTAGGACCTAGTCATTCTAGGAACCGACAGTATCTTATATAGAATAGGAGAAGGAGATGAGTTCAGGTAAAATTGCTCAGGTTATCGGACCCGTTGTAGACGTTTTGTTTGCAGCTGGAGAAAAACTACCTGAGATTAACAATGCACTTGTCGTCTACAAAAATGACGAAGAGAAAACAAAAATCGTCCTTGAAGTAGCCTTAGAGTTGGGGGATGGTATGATTCGTACCATCGCCATGGAATCAACAGATGGTTTGACTCGTGGAATGGAAGTATTGGACACAGGTCGTCCAATCTCTGTACCAGTAGGTAAAGAAACCTTGGGACGTGTCTTCAATGTTTTGGGAGACACTATTGACTTGGAAGCTCCTTTTGGAGAAGATGCAGAGCGTCAGCCAATTCATAAAAAAGCACCTACTTTTGATGAGTTGTCTACCTCTTCAGAAATTTTAGAAACAGGGATTAAGGTTATCGACCTTCTTGCCCCATATCTTAAAGGTGGTAAGGTCGGGCTCTTCGGTGGTGCCGGAGTTGGTAAGACTGTCTTGATTCAAGAGTTGATTCACAACATTGCCCAAGAACACGGTGGTATTTCAGTATTTACTGGTGTTGGGGAACGTACTCGTGAAGGGAACGACTTATATTGGGAAATGAAGGAATCAGGCGTTATCGAGAAAACAGCCATGGTATTTGGTCAGATGAATGAGCCACCAGGAGCACGTATGCGTGTTGCCCTTACTGGTTTGACAATCGCTGAATACTTCCGTGATGTAGAAGGTCAAGACGTTCTTCTCTTTATTGACAACATTTTCCGTTTCACACAAGCTGGTTCAGAAGTATCTGCCCTTTTGGGCCGTATGCCATCAGCCGTTGGTTACCAACCAACTCTCGCAACAGAAATGGGTCAATTACAAGAACGGATCACTTCAACTAAGAAAGGTTCTGTAACCTCTATCCAGGCTATCTACGTGCCAGCGGATGACTATACTGATCCAGCGCCAGCAACAGCCTTCGCTCACTTGGATTCAACTACCAACTTGGAACGTAAATTGGTTCAATTGGGTATCTACCCAGCCGTTGATCCACTTGCTTCGAGCTCTCGTGCTTTAGCGCCTGAAATCGTTGGAGAAGAACACTACGCAGTTGCTGCTGAAGTTAAACGTGTCCTTCAACGTTACCATGAGTTGCAAGATATCATTGCGATCCTTGGTATGGATGAACTTTCTGATGAAGAAAAAACTTTGGTTGCTCGTGCCCGTCGTATTCAGTTCTTCCTTTCACAAAACTTCAACGTTGCGGAACAATTTACTGGTCAACCAGGTTCTTATGTTCCAGTAGCGGAAACAGTTCGTGGATTTAAGGAAATTCTTGAAGGAAAACACGATCATCTCCCAGAAGATGCCTTCCGTGGAGTAGGTTCAATCGAAGATGTTATTGCTAAGGCTGAAAAAATGGGATTTTAAGAGGTGATCTATGGCTCAGTTAACTGTCCAGATCGTGACACCAGATGGCCTCGTCTATGATCACCATGCCAGCTTTGTATCAGTTCGAACTCTGGATGGTGAGATGGGGATCTTGCCACGACATCAAAATATGATTGCGGTATTAGCAGTTGATGAAGTTAAAGTCAAACGTATTGATGATGATTCTCATGTCAACTGGATAGCAGTAAATGGAGGAATCATCGAGATTGCAAATGATGTGATTACTATCATTGCAGACTCAGCTGAGCGTGCTCGTGATATCGATATTAGCCGTGCAGAACGTGCCAAACTTCGTGCAGAACGTGAAATTGAAGAAGCACAAGACAAACACTTGATTGACCAAGAGCGTCGTGCTAAGATTGCATTACAACGTGCTATTAACCGAATCAATGTCGGAAATAAACTATAAAAAAATGAGGTTGGGACAAAAAGATCCCGACCTCACTTTTTATTAT
>NZ_KV807690.1:0-2151 GCF_001812125.1 Streptococcus sp. HMSC071D03 | reverse complement strand
TTTTTCCTTGTAGTCCGCCACACTCAAATGCTGTTCTTTGCTATCTCGCTTTCCACGTTGCAACTCAAAACCATGCTCATTCATGTACTTTGGCAAATCTTCCTGAATATGCTTTAGCTCCTCACGGTTAAACATAACCTTTGATGACAGCTTACCATTTCTCATTGGCACAATCCCTAAGTGCATGTGTGGGGTACTCTCATCAAGATGTACACTAGCATAAGCAACGTTGGTTTCTCCGTAATTCTCCGCGAAGTAGTTTTTAGCCGTTTCAAAAAATTTTCTCGTCTGCTCCTGGCCCAACTTTTCAAAAAAATCTTTATCTGACGTAATAATCCATTCATCACACAAAACAGCGTCTTTCCGTATCCCACGTTTAGAACTCTTGTTCTCGTTCACATAGTCCTTAATTTGCCGTTCATACGACACAGAGCGGTCACGATCCGTCAACTCATAGTTGAGGTGTGACCTGCTCGTGTCGATGTCTTTGTTTGAGTGCTTTTCAAAAATCCGTTCATTGTGCTTATGTGCGCCACCCAAATTCCCAACTTTCATTTTCTGCATTCTCGCAACCATGTAGCTCATAACTTTTACCTCCTCAGGTGGGTCATTCGAGTAGCGAATGACAGACGAGCCGGCAAGCCTATTGCTCGTCTATTGTGATAACATTCTAGCTAGAATTTTAGCACAAATTTCGGCTAACTTCCATGTAAAGTATAACGCACTATACTTTACTTCGTAAAAGTGCGTTCTCCGAAGGCTCTTGCAGAGAGCTAGTCCGCCCACTTTATGCCAGGGCGAACTACAAAAAAAGCCCTCGAATCGCAAGGGCATTTTTTGAAAAATTGGGCGACTTCGATAAGTCACCCAAAGTCATTTTTTCAAAATGACAGTCGGACGGCTTCGCTATTGTCCGACCAAAAAAGCCGACCTCGAAAGGTCTGCTTTTTATTCTTCCTCGCTCAAAACTTCCCCAGTTTCATAATCTACTGACGGAACTAAATTCCCATACTTTCGCTCTTGATAAACTCCGTCAAAATACAATCGAATCAATCCAGTATGAGAACGCAAAACCGAATTAATAACTTTCATAGTCGGCAGTCCATACTCTGAACCTTTTGCCATTACAAAATTTTTCAATTCCAAGATATTCGCTAGCCGATGATCTGCAATGATATTGCAGACCTCGTCTAGAATATCGTCTTTTTGCTCAGCATCTAACGTCACATAACGGTCAATGTCAAAGTTATTGATATGCTTAATATCTGCCTTATCGTACTTGTGCTTTTTCTTCTCGATAGCGTCTTTGGACTCATGCGTTAGATACAAATACATGTTTTCGATATTCAGAACTATCTGAACCATAGCAACACTTTGTTCTCCTAAAGCCCTTTTTATCCTAACCCTTACGCTATCAGCAGTCACAGGATTTTTCGCCACATAAATCACATGATAATGTGCTTTTTTGTAGAGTTGTCCCTCAACATCACTCAAGTCCTTATCATGCAAAGGACTGACCGCCATTGGTACACCAATCAATTCCAATCTCATTTCCCAATCTTCTGGAATTGAATCGGGATAGAGTAGGAAAGTGAAGTATCTTGCTTTTTCTTTCGCCATATGTTATATTTAACCTAAATCAAAAACTTATTGCTGTGCGACCAACACAGCTTTTTTTGTGCCTTTCTTTATTTTTGCATTTTCAAATATTCTTCAAGTGCTAACACAATGATTGCAGACTTAGAAAAGCCTTTACTCTTAGCTAAATCAACTAACATTTGATGTTGTTCGTCAGTAAAACTTACTTGCACTCTTTTTTTATCTGTCGCCATATTATTCTCCTTTTTCGGACTTGTTTCAAGTGTACCACTTTCAATTATTTTTGTAAACACTTTCCCATACTTTTTTAAAAACTCGCCAAAAAACTCGCCAAAATGTCGCCGAAAACTCGCACCCCTCAAACCCTTGTGGCTCTAAGGTTCAAGGCACTTTTTTTCTTAATTTGGCACTCGGCACTTAAAAGGGGGGTCGTAGTAGCCCCCCGATTTTAGATTTTTTCTACGAAAAAATCACCCCATTTTCTCCACCCAAGAAATAAAAAAAGACCCTATCGGGCCAAGCTCTTAAAAACGTATTCGGGGTCTTTACAGC
>NZ_KV807689.1:0-652 GCF_001812125.1 Streptococcus sp. HMSC071D03 | reverse complement strand
AAAAAATACGTGAGGTTGAGCCATGAAAAAAGGGAAGTCAGAAAATGCGTTTGAGGGGTTGATGTCTAGGCAAGATTATCTAGTCGTACAAGCAAATGACCTAGCCAAAGCCTTTGGGAATTTAAAAGCCTTTGAACATAAGCTACTAGATTATTGCTTTAGCTATGTGACCAAAGAAAGTAACGTAACGGATACCTTCTTGGTGACTACAAAAGAGGTACTGAAGCATTTTGGATTGAATGCTTCAGGATATAATTACGAGCGTGTGGCACGTGGCTTCAAAGCCTTAAACGAAAATACTGCGTTATATTTTGCGATTGAAAAAAACGGTAAAAAGGGAATTCGTATGGGGCAATTATTCTCTATGATTGAGTTTATGGAGAATGGAGAGGTATCGTTTAAATTTTCAGAGTTTGCCGCACCTTACGTATTTGCTTTACGTAGCCAGTTCTTCTCGTTTAAATTGGCAGAGCTAGCTCAAATCAAATCAAAGTATGCCATTATTTTGATGAAATTGTGGGAAGCAAATCGCTTTAAAAATCAACGTGTCACAACCATTCAAGGAGATTTAGAAGAGTGGCAAGATTGGTTTTTGGGAACAGAGAAAAGATGGACACCAGCCGTTTTTGCGAGGGACTGCCTGAAAGTTGGG
>NZ_KV807688.1:0-7949 GCF_001812125.1 Streptococcus sp. HMSC071D03 | reverse complement strand
CTAGCGGTGGAACTTAGTTTGGGAATTTAGCCTTTTTTGCAGGGGGGATAATTTGAAAATCCTTCCAATTTACTTTCGAAATCTATAAAATATCTAATGTACTAGTAATTTACCCAATTGGTACACTCAAAGTTCCAAGTTTTTCCTCTTGAAACCTTCCGCCTGCCTATTAAATATAAAAGGTGCTTTCTACATTTTCCTTCTGTCACTTCTTGCATTTAAAAAGCAACAACACCGTAGGATGAAGATTCTACCGTCTTTTAATTGGCAATAAACAAGATATTTAGCAATAATCCTTTCTAGTTATCATCGATTAAATCTCATTTAAAAAAACTAATATGTGTAGTTATCTAAAACCTCTATCTATTTTTCTTAAACAACACAAAAACGCTCTAGACGTAAAAATAGTTGTTATCCTAGTTGATTAAAAAAATCTCTGATTTCCTCATCTTTTATAAAATAATATATAATTTTCCCCTCTCTTCTAGTATCCAAGATGTTTTGATTGGCTAGTTTACGAAGATGGTGGGAGGCAGATGCCATACTGAGATCTAGTAAACAGGCTATATCACAGACACAGAGTTCTTCAACAGCAAGGAGATAAAAGATGATATTTATCTGTTTATTATCGGTAAACTTTGTTAAAATGCGAAGTGATTTTTGGACTTTTTCCTTTTCAAGGTAGTTCATTGCGGTTGTAACATTTTGTTGATTTATAATATTCACTTGGCAGATACTATCTTTTTTCATAATATTTTCTCCTAGCCTAACATAGTCCATAGCATGTCAAAGCTGTTGTTTTCAATCAGGATATACATCCCCAATCCTAAATAAACAACGGCAATAAACCATCTGCTATATTTTTCCAAAGTTTCTCCAACAGAAGGGACTTGTGCCAATTTTTGGGCAGAAAAAACCAAGAGATAAATCATGACTAGAAAGGTAAGTAAAGCCACTATCAAATTCGCTAAATTTAAGGTAATAAAATATGGGACAAAAACACCAATATTGTCAGCACCACAACTTGCAAAAGTAATCATAGCGACTAGAAAAATCAGGTTTTTATTGTCTTTTCGCAAACCATCTTTTGCAATAGCTTTTCCATCAGAATCTCCTAAAAGCAAAACTTTGAGTCCTAGGAAAATTGGAATCAAACCGAGCAAACCTAAAATCTCTTTACTAGGAATATAATTTAAGACAAATGCAAAAAGTAAACTTAGCAATATTAGACTAACAGAGCCTAGAAATTGTCCTAAATAGATGTTAATGATGTCTTTTCTGCTTTTTCTTTTGGCAAAAAATAACATTAGGATAATAAGTAAGTCTACGGCTGTCCCAGAATACAGGATTATTGAAGTAACAACATTTTGAATCATAAAACACCTCATTCAAATATATTTTTGAATGTATTTTAACATTAAACTTTGTAGATGTCAACTTCAGCTCCATCAAAATATAGATAAGAAGGTAGTGTACCAAACATTAAAAAGCTCTGCCATCGAAATGATAGCAGGGCTTAATTTCAATATCTAAATGATATATTTATCTAAAAAAGGTAGAGATTGAACTGAAATATAGTAAAATTAACAAAAGAAAAAACGCTTGGAATCAGCGTTTTTCTTATGTATTGATTCGTATTGAATGCTTACTTCACTTCTGTAAACACAACGTGTTTGCGAAGTTTTGGTGAGTATTTCTTCAATTGAAGACGGTCTGGAGTGTTACGTTTGTTTTTAGAAGTAAGGTACAAGCGTTCACCAGATTCTTTGTGTTCAAGTGTAATATTTACGCGCATGGTATCTCCCTTCTATTATTCAGCTGATGCAGCTTTAGCGATTTTACGTCCTTTGTAGTATCCTTTAAGTGATACACGGTGAGAACGTGAGTAATCTCCAGTAGTTTCGTCAAAGTTTACAGATGGAGCTGTTACTTTGTAGTGTGTACGACGTTTGTTTTTCTTCGCTTTTGAAGTGCGACGTGCAGGTACTGCCATTTTGATTTCTCCTTTTAAGATATAAATTCAGTTAGGTTTGATTTTCATCAACTTTAATAGTATATCAAAACTTTTTTGTAAAGTAAAGTTACTTGACAAAAAAAGATTAAAAAATTTTCCTATCCAATCTGCTGGATAGGAAAATAGATTAAATATCAATCTCGAATGCTTCATCAATGGTTTCTGAGACGTATTTCCCGTCTTTTTTTCGTTGTTTGACGCATTCGGTGAGAAGATACTCGATTTGCCCATTGACTGATCGGAAGTCATCTTCTGCCCATGATGCGAGTGCAGCGTATAGCTTATTCGAAAGTCGAAGGGGGATTTGCTTTTTTTTAGCTTCTGCCATTTCTAATAAAGGCTTCCTGTATTGACAATTGGTTGTGCATCATGATTGCCACAGAGAACGACTAGGAGATTTGAAACCATTGCTGCTTTACGCTCTTCATCTAGTTCAACCAACTCTCCTTCATTGAGACGTTCCAGTGCCATTTCAACCATTCCTACAGCGCCGTCTACAATCATCTTACGTGCATCAATAATGGCTGATGCTTGTTGGCGTTGAAGCATGACAGCTGCAATTTCCGGTGCATAAGCTAGGTAAGTAATACGTGCCTCAAGAATTTCCAAACCAGCATCCTCTACACGACTTTGGATTTCTTCACGAATACGGTTAGCTACAATTTCGCTAGAGCCACGGAGACTTCCTTCATCGGCTTGCCCATCACCCGTAGTATCCACATTCGGAGACACATCGTAAGGATAGATGCGGACAATATTACGGAGTGCACTATCACACTGCAATGACAGATATTCTTTGTAGTTATCAACGTTGAAGACTGCTTTGGCTGTATCGACAACTCTCCAAGTTACCGCGATGCCGATTTCTACAGGGTTCCCTAAGCAATCGTTAATCTTTTGACGGGAATTGCTCAAAGTCATAACCTTGAGGGAAATCTGTTTCTTGCCAATTTCAAGGTTTACATCATTGCCATTTGATGATTTCATCCCTGAAAAAGGGGATTTTGTGCTAACATCACCACTTTGACCTAGTCGAGTGTGGTTTGCAGGATTGACCGCTATACTGAAGGGATTGACAAAGTAAAAACCAGGTTCTTTAATGGTACCCGTATAGTTACCAAAGAGGGTCAAAACCAGAGCTTCCTGAGGTTTAACAACTTTTAAACCAGCATGAGCTAGAGCTGAAATTAAGATTAATAAAAGCCCGATAATAATTCCAAAAATATTTTCCGAACCAGCACCCATTATAAATATAAGGAAACCAAGTACGAGTGCCAACTCAATGAGTACCAATGCTACTACACCATTTGGTTTTGAATTGATTAGTTTTTCAGTCATCAGAATGACCTCCTATATTTGATATCTAAACGATATCACTTTAATTTATAAAGTCAAGAAATAAATGCAAAATTTTTAAAGAAAATATTTCTGTATAGAATTTTCTGAAAATTCAAGAATTTTCTTCTGTTCATTGCTTTTAAAATGTGCTATAATGATACAAACTGAATTGGGAGGGAACAAATGACAGAATTAGATAAACGTCACCGCAGCAGTATCTATGACAGCATGGTTAAATCACCAAACCGTGCCATGCTTCGTGCGACTGGTATGACAGATAAGGACTTTGAAACACCGATTGTGGGAGTCATTTCGACTTGGGCAGAAAATACACCATGTAATATCCACTTGCATGACTTCGGTAAGCTTGCAAAAGAAGGTGTCAAATCTGCTGGTGCTTGGCCTGTGCAGTTTGGAACCATTACGGTAGCAGACGGGATTGCCATGGGAACGCCTGGTATGCGCTTCTCTCTAACGTCTCGTGATATCATTGCGGATTCTATCGAAGCTGCTATGGGCGGTCACAACGTGGATGCCTTTGTGGCTATCGGTGGTTGTGACAAGAACATGCCTGGTTCTATGATTGCCATTGCCAATATGGATATCCCAGCTATTTTCGCTTACGGTGGTACTATCGCCCCTGGAAAACTGGATGGCAAAGACATCGACTTGGTTTCTGTATTTGAGGGAATCGGAAAATGGAACCACGGTGATATGACAGCTGAGGACGTGAAACGTCTCGAATGTAATGCCTGCCCTGGCCCTGGTGGTTGTGGTGGTATGTATACTGCCAACACCATGGCGACTGCTATCGAAGTTTTGGGGATGAGCTTGCCAGGTTCTTCTTCTCACCCAGCAGAATCTGCTGATAAGAAAGAAGACATAGAAGCAGCTGGACGTGCTGTAGTTAAAATGCTTGAACTCGGTCTCAAACCGTCTGATATCTTGACTCGTGAAGCCTTTGAAGATGCTATCACTGTAACTATGGCTCTCGGTGGTTCTACAAATGCCACTCTTCACTTGCTTGCCATTGCCCATGCCGCAAATGTTGACTTGTCACTTGAGGACTTCAATACGATCCAAGAGCGTGTGCCTCACTTGGCCGACTTGAAACCTTCTGGTCAGTATGTCTTCCAAGATCTCTACGAAGTTGGTGGTGTGCCTGCGGTTATGAAATATCTCTTGGCGAATGGCTTCCTTCATGGAGACCGCATTACATGTACTGGTAAGACAGTTGCTGAGAACTTGGTTGACTTTGCAGACCTTACACCAGGTCAAAAAGTTATTATGCCACTTGAAAATCCAAAACGTGCGGATGGTCCGCTTATTATCTTGAACGGGAACCTTGCCCCTGATGGCGCGGTTGCTAAAGTATCAGGTGTTAAAGTGCGTCGTCACGTTGGTCCAGCTAAGGTCTTTGACTCAGAAGAAGATGCTATCCAGGCCGTTCTGACAGATGAAATCGTTGATGGCGATGTTGTCGTTGTTCGTTTCGTTGGACCTAAAGGTGGTCCTGGTATGCCTGAGATGCTGTCACTTTCATCAATGATTGTTGGTAAAGGTCAAGGAGACAAGGTTGCCCTCTTGACAGACGGCCGTTTCTCTGGTGGTACTTATGGTCTGGTTGTTGGACATATCGCTCCTGAAGCTCAGGATGGTGGACCAATTGCTTACCTTCGTACAGGCGATATCGTTACAGTTGACCAAGATACCAAAGAAATTTCCATGGACGTTTCCGATGAAGAGCTTGAAAAACGCAAGGCAGAAACAACCTTGCCACCACTTTATAGCCGTGGTGTTCTCGGCAAGTATGCCCATACCGTATCTTCTGCATCACGTGGTGCCGTTACAGATTTCTGGAATATGGAACAATCGGGTAAAAAATAAGCAAATCAAAAGCAAGCTTAAACTAGCTTGCTTTTTGTATTTTTCAAAATAGATAACTATCGTGGAGGTAGCCCTAGAGCTATACGCCCATAACGACTAATACGTGTAATCTTCCAAGCTGGAGACCAAGTAACCTCAACCTTGACATCCTCAATTCCTTCAATCTGTTTCAGACCTGCCACAATTTTAATAGGTAAACTTTCTGCACAGTCACAGGCAGTATCCGTGAAGGTCATAACAACTGTACAAAGTCCATTTTCGTCCAAGTCAATCTCGTAAATCAATCCAAGGTTGTATACATCTAACTCTACATCTGTATCATAAACTTTTTCGAGCACTTCAATGATTTGATTTCCTAATGCTAAAGCACGGTCATTAATCTTGATGTCTTCTCTCATTACATTCCCTCCATTTTCTGACTGCACCTATTTTCTCATAATTCTGACAATTTGGCAAGTTTTTCCCAATCAAGACGTGATCCGCCATAAAAACGAAAGTCTAGAGATTGCCATAGTTGAGCCAAACTACCCAAAGATCTAACAACCTAGAGTAAGACGATATTACCATAGGTTAGAGAGAGAAGCTTAGAGAATGAATTATTTTCTAAGAAGTACTTTCTAAAAAGAAAAAGTAGAGAACGGTCATCTCTACTTTTTAAATATTATTTTGACTTCACAGGCTTATCTGCCAAGGCCTTGATAGCTGATGCTATCGTTTCTGCGTAGAGCTTAGCACCCTCTTCTAATTTGGTATTATCACTTCCAAAGTGAACCTGGTCAGTTCCTTTCCAGATATCTGGATTATCTTTGGATACTTGGTTCCAATCTGCAATTTCAATGTAAGGATACTTTTGAGCAACTTCACGCGCATAGCTAGCATATTGTTCTACATAAGGCTGAGTTGCTTGAGTTGTATCACCCTCATAAGGTGTTATAAGTACAAGTTGATGCCCCTTAGGTAGATTTGTTATCAAAGAATCGATATCAGCCTTATAATCCTCAGGATTATTCACTCCAGTAGCAATAACGACTATTTTAGGGAGGACTTTATTCTGACTGTGGTTGAGCATAATAGCATTGGCTTGCTTGGTATTTCTGCTTATTTGACCATCTGTCTGAGCGTCTGGTAGAACCTCTTTAAGTCCAGGTGTTGCACGCAAGGTTACAGAATCTCCAATGATGGATACACCTTCGGCAATATTGTAGCGACTGGCTTCTGCTTGATCCGCCATGGTTTTTGTACGGGTAATATTGGTTTGAGCTTGATTGAGGCCATTTACCATCAAATCCGTTTCAAAAGCACCGACTTGGGGAGCTATGAGCATCACAATCAGTGTCAGCAAGCTAAGAAAACCGACGCTCCCCGTAAAAATTGGTTGAATATGCGGAATTTCTTTTACCTTTTGCAATAAGCTAGTGTTCTTCCCGGCAATGAAAGGTTCAATCACATAGAAAGAAAGGCTTGCAAAGAGATAAGAAAAGATAGTAGTGAGAATCACTGCCGGTAGATTGCTCATCAACTGAGAGAAAATGATATAAAACGGCCAGTGGAAAAGATAAACAGCATAGCTGGTATCAGCTAAGAAGCTAATTACCTTGGGTTCTTCAATCGTCGGAGTTTTCTCATGTAAAACTCGTGCTGCAACAATCATCAAAAGGGCAGCTAAACTTGCCAACAAGAAGCCAAGCAAGTAGGCAAAGAGATAATTGAATTTCACAAAGAAGGTCAATAAGAGTAAAACTCCGAGACCAGCCCCAAATACTAGCAAGGTCTGTTTCAAGTCTAGGGTTTGATTCAAACGTTTGAGAAGAGGTGTCGTTTGACGAACACCTACCAAAGATGCCAAAATACTGCCTAGAAAGAAAGGATAGACGTGAGTAAAGCTAGAAAAGTAAAGCGTCGAGTAGGAACTAACGATAAAGCTACCGATAAACATTGAAAGAAAACCGATGATAAAGACAGCTGATGATATAAGAAAGACAAGCCCTCTTAATTGTCCAGATGATTTTACCTGCTTGGACAAGAACCAAACCGCCAAGCCCCACAAGATATAGTAATGAACCTCAACCGCCAAGCTCCAATTATGAACAAACAAATGAGGAATGAACTGCGATTCATAACTTCCCCCTGTTAACATTTCATAGAAGTTAGTCATAAAACCAAGAACACCAGCTATCTGACTACCAATCCCGGCTATATAATCTTGGCGAACCAAGAAAGTAAAAGGCATAACGACCAGGATCATCAAGACGACTGGAGGGAAAATACGATAAAAACGTCTCCTGAAAAATCCTAGGATATCAATCTTACCTTTTTGTCCAAATTCTTCTAACAGGAGTGACGTAATTAGAAAACCTGAAAAGGTGAAGAAGACGTCAACCCCGAAGAAACCTCCTGGGAAAACCGTCTGAAAAAAATGGTACAAGAGTACCAAGAGTAAGCCTGTAATCCTAATCAAGGAAAACCATTTAATACGCATACGAGTTTATTCTCCGTTCATTAGAGTAGTAAAAAAACCATCTAATGTTCATTCCATACTACCTTTATTTTATCAAAAAAAGAAGAAAAATCCTAAGAGAAAACTTAGGATTTCAGAACGAAGACAAACGTCATTTTTGGCGTTTGTCTTTTTTACTTTTCAAAAATATGTTGTCTCATCATCTGATATTCCATCCGAAAATCTGTATTTGAGAAAAATAAAAAGGGATAT
>NZ_KV807687.1:0-5166 GCF_001812125.1 Streptococcus sp. HMSC071D03 | reverse complement strand
AGCTAAGCGACTTCCTTATCTCACAGGGGGCAACCCCCAACTACTTCCGGCGTTCTAGGGCTTAACTTCTGTGTTCGGCATGGGTACAGGTGTATCTCCTAGGCTATCGTCACTTAACTTTGAGTAATACATACTCAAAATTGAATATCTTTCAAATTTCACTTTAAAATAATCACGCTTCGTATTCTCAGTTACTTTGGATAAGTCCTCGAGCTATTAGTATTAGTCCGCTACATGTGTCGCCACACTTCCACTTCTAACCTATCTACCTGATCATCTCTCAGGGCTCTTACTGATATAAAATCATGGGAAATCTCATCTTGAGGTGGGTTTCACACTTAGATGCTTTCAGCGTTTATCCCTTCCCTACATAGCTACCCAGCGATGCCTTTGGCAAGACAACTGGTACACCAGCGGTAAGTCCACTCTGGTCCTCTCGTACTAGGAGCAGATCCTCTCAAATTTCCTACGCCCGCGACGGATAGGGACCGAACTGTCTCACGACGTTCTGAACCCAGCTCGCGTGCCGCTTTAATGGGCGAACAGCCCAACCCTTGGGACCGACTACAGCCCCAGGATGCGACGAGCCGACATCGAGGTGCCAAACCTCCCCGTCGATGTGAACTCTTGGGGGAGATAAGCCTGTTATCCCCAGGGTAGCTTTTATCCGTTGAGCGATGGCCCTTCCATACGGAACCACCGGATCACTAAGCCCGACTTTCGTCCCTGCTCGAGTTGTAGCTCTCGCAGTCAAGCTCCCTTATACCTTTACACTCTGCGAATGATTTCCAACCATTCTGAGGGAACCTTTGGGCGCCTCCGTTACCTTTTAGGAGGCGACCGCCCCAGTCAAACTGCCCGTCAGACACTGTCTCCGATAGGGATCACCTATCTGGGTTAGAGTGGCCATAACACAAGGGTAGTATCCCAACAACGTCTCCTTCGAAACTGGCGTCCCGATCTCTTAGACTCCTACCTATCCTGTACATGTGGTACAGACACTCAATATCAAACTGCAGTAAAGCTCCATGGGGTCTTTCCGTCCTGTCGCGGGTAACCTGCATCTTCACAGGTACTAAAATTTCACCGAGTCTCTCGTTGAGACAGTGCCCAAATCATTACGCCTTTCGTGCGGGTCGGAACTTACCCGACAAGGAATTTCGCTACCTTAGGACCGTTATAGTTACGGCCGCCGTTTACTGGGGCTTCAATTCATACCTTCGCTTACGCTAAGCACTCCTCTTAACCTTCCAGCACCGGGCAGGCGTCACCCCCTATACATCATCTTACGATTTAGCAGAGAGCTGTGTTTTTGATAAACAGTTGCTTGGGCCTATTCACTGCGGCTGACCTAAGTCAGCACCCCTTCTCCCGAAGTTACGGGGTCATTTTGCCGAGTTCCTTAACGAGAGTTCTCTCGATCACCTGAGGCTACTCGCCTCGACTACCTGTGTCGGTTTGCGGTACGGGTAGAGTATGTTTAAACGCTAGAAGCTTTTCTTGGCAGTGTGACGTCACTAACTTCGCTACTAAACTTCGCTCCCCATCACAGCTCAATGTTATAGATATAAGCATTTGACTCATATCACACCTCACTGCTTAGACAGACACTTCCAATCGTCTGCTTTAGTTAGCCTACTGCGTCCCTCCATCACTACATACTCTAGTACAGGAATATCAACCTGTTGTCCATCGGATACACCTTTCGGTCTCTCCTTAGGTCCCGACTAACCCAGGGCGGACGAGCCTTCCCCTGGAAACCTTAGTCTTACGGTGGACAGGATTCTCACCTGTCTTTCGCTACTCATACCGGCATTCTCACTTCTATGCGTTCCAGCACTCCTCACGGTACACCTTCTTCACACATAGAACGCTCTCCTACCATACCTATAAAGGTATCCACAGCTTCGGTAAATTGTTTTAGCCCCGGTACATTTTCGGCGCAGGGTCACTCGACTAGTGAGCTATTACGCACTCTTTGAATGAATAGCTGCTTCTAAGCTAACATCCTAGTTGTCTGTGCAACCCCACATCCTTTTCCACTTAACAATTATTTTGGGACCTTAGCTGGTGGTCTGGGCTGTTTCCCTTTCGACTACGGATCTTAGCACTCGCAGTCTGACTGCCGACCATAATTCATTGGCATTCGGAGTTTATCTGAGATTGGTAATCCGGGATGGACCCCTCACCCAAACAGTGCTCTACCTCCAAGAATCTCTAATGTCGACGCTAGCCCTAAAGCTATTTCGGAGAGAACCAGCTATCTCCAAGTTCGTTTGGAATTTCTCCGCTACCCACAAGTCATCCAAGCACTTTTCAACGTGCCCTGGTTCGGTCCTCCAGTGCGTCTTACCGCACCTTCAACCTGCTCATGGGTAGGTCACATGGTTTCGGGTCTACGACATAATACTAAAGCGCCCTATTCAGACTCGGTTTCCCTGCGGCTCCGTCTCTTCAACTTAACCTCGCATCATATCGTAACTCGCCGGTTCATTCTACAAAAGGCACGCTCTCACCCATTAACGGGCTCGAACTTGTTGTAGGCACACGGTTTCAGGTTCTATTTCACTCCCCTCCCGGGGTGCTTTTCACCTTTCCCTCACGGTACTGGTTCACTATCGGTCACTAGGGAGTATTTAGGGTTGGGAGATGGTCCTCCCAGATTCCGACGGGATTTCGCGTGTCCCGCCGTACTCAGGATTCTGCTAGGTACAAAGACTATTTTAAATACGAGGCTATCACTCTCTTTGGCTGATCTTCCCAAATCATTCTTCTATAATCTTTGAGTCCACATTGCAGTCCTACAACCCCGAAGAGTAAACTCTTCGGTTTGCCCTCCTGCCGTTTCGCTCGCCGCTACTAAGGCAATCGCTTTTGCTTTCTCTTCCTGCAGCTACTTAGATGTTTCAGTTCACTGCGTCTTCCTCCTCACATCCTTAACAGATGCGGGTAACAGGCATTACCTGTTGGGTTCCCCCATTCGGAAATCCCTGGATCATCGCTTACTTACAGCTACCCAAGGCATATCGTCGTTTGTCACGTCCTTCTTCGGCTCCTAGTGCCAAGGCATCCACCGTGCGCCCTTATTAACTTAACCTTATTTTTTGACCTTTCAGTCATAAACTCTTATTAATACTACAGCGTTTTCGGTTTATTTTCTTGTTACTATTTGATATAGATATTCAATTTTCAATGTGCATTACTTGGTGATCTCTCACCAATGGAGCCTAGCGGGATCGAACCGCTGACCTCCTGCGTGCAAAGCAGGCGCTCTCCCAGCTGAGCTAAGGCCCCACAAGACCTCTCAAGACTAAACAAGACCAATGTGCATTCCTTATCCTTAGAAAGGAGGTGATCCAGCCGCACCTTCCGATACGGCTACCTTGTTACGACTTCACCCCAATCATCTATCCCACCTTAGGCGGCTGGCTCCTAAAAGGTTACCTCACCGACTTCGGGTGTTACAAACTCTCGTGGTGTGACGGGCGGTGTGTACAAGGCCCGGGAACGTATTCACCGCGGCGTGCTGATCCGCGATTACTAGCGATTCCGACTTCATGTAGGCGAGTTGCAGCCTACAATCCGAACTGAGACTGGCTTTAAGAGATTAGCTTGCCGTCACCGACTTGCGACTCGTTGTACCAGCCATTGTAGCACGTGTGTAGCCCAGGTCATAAGGGGCATGATGATTTGACGTCATCCCCACCTTCCTCCGGTTTATTACCGGCAGTCTCGCTAGAGTGCCCAACTGAATGATGGCAACTAACAATAGGGGTTGCGCTCGTTGCGGGACTTAACCCAACATCTCACGACACGAGCTGACGACAACCATGCACCACCTGTCACCTCTGTCCCGAAGGAAATCTCTATCTCTAGAGAGGTCAGAGGGATGTCAAGACCTGGTAAGGTTCTTCGCGTTGCTTCGAATTAAACCACATGCTCCACCGCTTGTGCGGGCCCCCGTCAATTCCTTTGAGTTTCAACCTTGCGGTCGTACTCCCCAGGCGGAGTGCTTAATGCGTTAGCTGCGGCACTAAACCCCGGAAAGGGTCTAACACCTAGCACTCATCGTTTACGGCGTGGACTACCAGGGTATCTAATCCTGTTTGCTCCCCACGCTTTCGAGCCTCAGCGTCAGTTACAAGCCAGAGAGCCGCTTTCGCCACCGGTGTTCCTCCATATATCTACGCATTTCACCGCTACACATGGAATTCCACTCTCCCCTCTTGCACTCAAGTTAAACAGTTTCCAAAGCGTACTATGGTTAAGCCACAGCCTTTAACTTCAGACTTATCTAACCGCCTGCGCTCGCTTTACGCCCAATAAATCCGGACAACGCTCGGGACCTACGTATTACCGCGGCTGCTGGCACGTAGTTAGCCGTCCCTTTCTGGTAAGATACCGTCACAGTGTGAACTTTCCACTCTCACACTCGTTCTTCTCTTACAACAGAGCTTTACGATCCGAAAACCTTCTTCACTCACGCGGCGTTGCTCGGTCAGACTTCCGTCCATTGCCGAAGATTCCCTACTGCTGCCTCCCGTAGGAGTCTGGGCCGTGTCTCAGTCCCAGTGTGGCCGATCACCCTCTCAGGTCGGCTATGTATCGTCGCCTTGGTGAGCCGTTACCTCACCAACTAGCTAATACAACGCAGGTCCATCTGGTAGTGATGCAATTGCACCTTTCAAGCAGATATCATGCAATATCTACTGTTATGCGGTATTAGCTATCGTTTCCAATAGTTATCCCCCGCTACCAGGCAGGTTACCTACGCGTTACTCACCCGTTCGCAACTCATCCAGAAGAGCAAGCTCCTCCTTCAGCGTTCTACTTGCATGTATTAGGCACGCCGCCAGCGTTCGTCCTGAGCCAGGATCAAACTCTCATTAAAAGTTTGAGTTCTCACTCATTTCTGTCACTGACAGATTTATTGTTTTTTCATTGTTCAGTACTACAACTTCAGTTGTAGTGCCCTGCACATTGGTTCGTCTTGTTCAGTTTTCAAAGGTCTTTGTCACTCAATCTCTCTCAAGCGACAACTATATTAGTATATCACAGTCGCTTTCGCTTGTCAACACTTTTTTGAAACTTTTTTTAATTTTTTTCATCTAGTGTTTCATCTGCAACATACCATAGTCCGTACGGGATTCGAACCCGTGTTACCGC
>NZ_KV807686.1:0-25251 GCF_001812125.1 Streptococcus sp. HMSC071D03 | reverse complement strand
GCTTGAACTACAAGTCGCCTAGAGAAGACTTCTTGCTGGCTAACTTAAAATTGAAATTTAGCGTTTTTTTCAAATAAAAACTCAAGCATAAATCTTGAGTTTTGGGTTATTTTTTAGGATAAAACATTCAAGACTGCCACACTGACGTCGTCAATAACATTTTCTTGGTTAGAACGGCTATTAGTTACCAACATTTCAAGGTTGCCTGCATTTTCATAGTAAAATGAAGCCCCTTTAGCATTGAAAACAACCAAAAAGTGCTCTTCACCACCATGAATCTCGTAGACAATCCAACCACTATTTTCAATGGCTGTATGAACAAATACATGACGGTAGACTTCTTCATAGGTAGGGTATGAAAAGGCACTAGTCTGGGTTTTAAGACGGATAATCTGACGGACAAACTCGATGCTATCTTGACGCTCATTGATCAAATCCCAGTTAACTTGGTTGACGCTATCAGGAGCATTGTAACTGTTCATTGCTCGCTCACGATCTGCGTGAGTCAACTCTCCATTTTCGCCTGTAGCTACGAGTTTAGTACGGCCAAACTCTTGCCCCAGTTCCATGAAGGCCATCCCTTGCATGAGAAGGTTCATGGCTGTCGCTGTTTCTACTTTCTTCATGATACGTTTATCACTCTCCATCGGATGAAGAGTTTTAAGTAAATCATGTAAATTATAGTTATCGTGGGCTTCTACGTAGTTAAGAACCTGATTGGGGCTGAGGTAAGAACCCAGCTCACGACTTCCAAGAATAGCCTTTGCGAGGATCGGCTCAGTACCTGCTCCACTGATGAAGCCAGATTTGATAGAGCCATAGACTTCACAACCTTTGACCGCATCACGTTGATTATCATTAAAGAATCCAATGTTTGGCAACTGGTAGGCATTGTCTTTCTTAGCCTTGTCATAAGGAGCAAGACCTGTTCCCATATCCCAACCTTCTCCATACAGGATGATTTTCGGATCGACTTCGTCCATAGCCCAACGAATCATCTGCATGGTTTTGACGTCATGTATTCCCATCAAATCAAAGCGGAAACCGTCAATATTGTATTCTTTTACCCAGTAGAGAAGAGAATCAATCATATATTTACGGAACATTTCATGCTCACTGGCAGTTTCGTTACCGACTCCTGTTCCATTTTGGTAGGTTCCATCATGGTTCATTCGATAATAATAATCAGGAACCGTTGTTTGGAATGGCGCATCCACCGTTGAGAAGGTATGATTGTAAACAACGTCCATAATAACACCGATACCAGCATCGTGATAAGCTTGGACCATGGCTTTCAAATCACGGATAGCTTGACCTGGATCATTTGTATTTGTAGACATGCTAGTTTCTGGAGCATTGTAGTTTTGTGGATCATATCCCCAGTTATAAGTTACATTTCCATCAGCGTCGTATTCTTTATGACGGTCAGCAATTGGTTGCAACTGAACATAGTTGACACCAAGTTCTTTGATGTAATCAAACGCTGTCGATTGACCATATTGGTTAACTGTTCCAGTTTGCGCTGCACCTAAGAAGGTTCCTCTTAATTCCGGCGCAACACCAGAGGTTTCAGACTTAGTCAAATCACGGATATGCATTTCATACACAACTGCCTGGCAAGGATTTTCCAAACGCCAAGTTGCTTCTGTACCATGCTTAACCTCAAAACCTTCGACTTGACGATCTTGGTTTGAGACAATGGCTGAACGTTTTCCATCAGGACTTGTCGCTATTGTATATGGATCACGAGTTAATGACTGGTGATGAGGAAAGTCAATTTGGTAGTGGTAAGCACAACCTGCTAAGCTTTCTGGAACTGATAAACTCCAAACACCAATTGTATTATACTTGTGACTATAGGAGTAACTATTTCCACGCTCCATTTCAAAGGTTTTAAGGATAGGTGCGTCGTTACTTGCAGATTCATAGACTACTACTTGGACAGATGTAGCTGTTGGTGCCCATAGGCTAAATCTTGTTTCAGTTTCAGAAACTTGACATCCCAACTCTCCTTGATAACCCCAGTGGTGGTCAAAACTAGCGCTATTGATTGCCTTGTCGAAGGCAAAAGGATTTTGGTCCTTATAGTGGGGACTGGCAATAGCTGGATTTTCAGAGTAATAAACTGTATCGTCTCCATCCAAAATCCAAACCTCTGTCAAAAGTGGATAGTAATTGAAGCGAATAGGATATTCTTTGCTGACACCATCTTTTTCAACAGTAAAAGTCATGGTCTCAAGGGCTACTTCACTCGATTGAGTCAGTGAAAATTTAGCTCCAAAATATTCTTCTTCTTTGATAAGCTCTACTGAATCTAGAGGCTTTTTGCTGAAACTGCAAGCCTCGTATGCTTCATCCTTACGATGGTAATGAATAAGTACAGGATAATTGTACATGGTTCTTCCTAATTTCTAAATTAATTTGATTTTATATGTTACTAATAATTTCTTGATCAAGTGCCTCACGATTCACAAAAAACTCAATGTGATTATGACATACTTCCAAATCTACTGGTGTGTCGCCACCGTATTCTCCATCAAGATTAAGCATAAACGGCTCTTCCTGATCTAAAGTTTCAATTCGGAGTTTACTCGTTTTCAGATATTCAACATTGACATCTGACACGTGTTGGCCTCCGTTCATGGCCTGAACTAGCAGACTCAACATATCTAGGATTTTATCTGTCTTTACTAGAATAAGCGTGAAATTGCCATCATCCAGTTTGGTATCAGGTGCGAATTGCTCAAATCCACCAATAGAATTGGTCAAGGCAACAAAGACAAGAGAAACTTCTCCTGTAAAAATTCCCCAATCATGGTAAATACGAACAGGACGGGCTTTGGATTTTGGAAACATCTCGAAGCCTTTAGCAACGTAGGCCAGATAACCCAAACGCGTCTTTAGTTCACTCGGAACACTAAAAGTTAACTCCGTAAGAGCTCCTGCCGCAGCAATATTGATGAAATACTTATCACCAAAGGCACGACCAATATCAATTTGCTTGGTTTCATTTTTAGCAATGATCTTCGCTGCAGCAACTGGATCGCCCATGGGGATTTTCAATGCTCTTGCATAGTCATTGGTAGTTCCAGTAGGAATGATGGCTATCTTTGGACGATGTTCCAGAGGTGCAATTCCATTAACCACTTCATTGATAGTACCATCGCCACCAGCTACCAAAACCAAATCAAATCCAGCTTTTGTAGCTCTTTCTGCTTCTTTCTGGGCTGATAAGTGTTCAGGTTTGGTCTGAAAAGCACTTGTTTCATAGCCTATGCTCTCTAACACTTCTAGAACTTCTGCGATATTTTGCTTGATAATTTCCTGGCCTGAGGTCGGATTATAAATGAGACGTGCGCGTTTTTTTACTTCTTTCATAGCTTACAAACTCTCAAGCCAAGCTTCATCACGAATCTCTATTCCCAGTTCTTGTGCTTTTTGGAGCTTGCTTCCTGCATCTGCTCCTGCTACAACAAGGTCTGTTTTTTTCGACACACTACCAGTAACCTTGGCTCCTAGACTTTCTAATTTATTTTTAGCTTCTGAGCGATTCAAACGCTCTAGCTTTCCTGTCAATACGACAGTTAGACCAGACAAGGCTGCATTTGCTGCAACTGTCTGTCCTTTGTAGTCTAGATTAACACCTGATTCTTTCAATTCCCTTAAAAGGATTTCAGAACCCTCTGTAGCAAAATAGGTCTGTAGGCTTTGAGCAATGACACTCCCCAAACTTTCAATATTTGCAATTTCTTCAGGATTGGCTTGTGCTAGCGATTCGATTGATTGGAAGTTTTGTAAAAGCAACTGACTTGCCTTACTTCCTACATGACGAATCCCCAAACCAAACAAAAGTTTTTCAGCAGAATTTTCTTTGGATGCTTGAATAGCCTGGTAGAGCTTTTGAGCAGATTTTTCCTTGATACCATCCAGCAAAAGCAAATCTTCCACAGTCAAGCGATAAATATCTGCAACATCCTTAACCAAATTGGCAGCAAATAATTTCTCCACGATTGATGGGCCAAGGCCAGAGATATTCATAGCATCACGCGATGCGAAATGCGTCAAACCTTCCTTAATCTGAGCTGGACAACGTGGGTTTATACAACGAAGAGCCACCTCATCTTCAAAGTGTAACAGCTTGCTCTCACAACTTGGACAGTTTGTTGGAATATCTAGTTTCTCCTCTGACACACGCTTAGACTCTACCACTCGTAAAACAGCTGGAATGATATCTCCCGCCTTGTAGACAATGACTGTATCCTCTTTTCGGATATCCTTTTCAGCGATATAGTCTACATTATGAAGCGTTGCACGACTAACTGTTGTACCTGCCAATTGCACCGGAGTAAGATTAGCAGTCGGAGTTACGACACCAGTTCTTCCTACTGTCCAGTCAACAGAAAGCAATTTTGCTTCTTTTTCTTCTGCAGGGAACTTATAAGCGACTGCCCACTTAGGTGCTTTAACTGTAAAACCAAGTTGCTCTTGACCAGCTAGGTCGTTGACCTTAATCACGACACCGTCGATATCATATGGCAATTGGTCTCTTTCTTGACCTACTTCTTGGATAAATTCCCAAACTTCGTCCATGCTATGGGCTAATAGTCGTCTAGGGTTAACCACAAAGCCCAACTGTTCCAGATGATTTAAAACCTTCTCTTGGCTGTCTCTAGTTGAAGGACTTGCTTCCTGATAGAGGAAAGTTGCAAGATTACGCTTAGCTACTACTCCTGTGTCTAACTGGCGAAGGGTTCCTGCAGCAGCATTTCGTGGATTGGCAAATTCTGGCTCCCCGTTTTCTTGACGAGATTGATTGACCTGGTCAAAAGAAGCTCTCGGCATATAACATTCACCACGAACTGTTATATCTATTTTTTCAGATAATGATAAAGGAATGTCTTTCACTCGTTTAAGATTTTCAGTGATGTTTTCACCAATGGAGCCATCACCACGAGTAGCTCCAGCAACAAAAATTCCTTGCCCATAAGTCAAGGAAATCGATAAACCATCAATTTTTAACTCACAGATATAAGTAACTTCATCCAATTCTTTACGAACACGCGCATCAAAGGCATCGAGCTCTTCACGAGAAAAAGCATCCTGCAAACTATAGAGAGGATACTGATGACTATATTTCTCAAATCCATCTAGAATCTTACCGCCAACACGGTGGGTTGGACTATCTGGCAAGACTTGCTCTGGATGAGCTTTTTCTAACTCTACCAGTTCACGATAAAGACGATCATACTCACTATCAGATACAGATGGGTTATCACTTGTATAATACTCTGTCGCATAGCGATTGAGCAACTCAACGAGCTCTTTCATTCTTTCATTCATAAAACCATTTTACCATAAAAAGGACTCTATAAACAATACTCAAGCTCTAAAAAAGAAAATGAGAAGGATATTTCTATCACTTCTCATTTATTTTTATTTTTTACGATTCAAAATAGCATTCAAGACGATGGCTACTGTACTTGCAATAACAATACCATTTGAGAAGAACATTTGTAATTCAGTCGGTAAAGTATTAAAGAGATTGCTTCCGTTTAATCCCACCCCAGCAGAGATAGAAACCGCTGCAATGAGGAAGTTGTGTTCATTGTGTTCGAAGTCTACACGCGCCAAGATTTGCATCCCTTGGAGCGAAACAAAACCAAACATAACGAGCATTGCTCCACCTAGAACAGGGCTAGGAATAATCTGAGCCAAGGCACCAAACTTAGGCAAGAGACCAAGTAAGATGAGGAAACCACCAGCGTAGTAGATCGGTAAACGTGTACGAATACCTGAAAGCTTCACCAAACCTACGTTTTGTGAAAATCCTGTATAAGGGAAGGTGTTGAAAAGTCCACCAAGTAACACAGCAAGACCTTCAGCGCGATAACCATTACGGAGACGAGTGCTATCGATTGGATCTTTAGTAATATCAGAAAGGGCAAGATATACACCAGTTGATTCTACCATTGATACAGTAGCGATGATACACATCATTACAATAGAAGAAATCTCAAATTGTGGAGCACCAAAGTAGAATGGAGTTGGGATATGAACAAGTGGAGCTTCTGCTACTGGAGAGAAATCAACCAAGCCCATAGTCGCAGCGATGATAGTACCTGCAATCAAACCAATCAAAATAGAAATAGATTTAATGAATCCTTTTGTAAAGATATTAACCAAGAGAATGATAAGAATAGTGATTGTTGCTAATGCTAAACTTTGTCCAGTTGGTTTTTCGACGTTATTTCCCATATTCCCAATAGCTACTGGAATCAAGGTC
Organism: Streptococcus sp. HMSC071D03; assembly: GCF_001812125.1. Lineage (NCBI taxonomy): Bacteria > Bacillati > Bacillota > Bacilli > Lactobacillales > Streptococcaceae > Streptococcus > Streptococcus sp. HMSC071D03. The sequence continues at coordinate 18,968 of NZ_KV807686.1, read as the reverse complement.
AATCCGATTGTTGTAATGACAGAACCCGTTACGATTGAAGGGAACAGATTAGCAATCTTAGAAAATACGCCTGCTACAAGAACGACATAAATACCAGAAGCAATCAAGGCACCAAACATAGCACCACTACCGTGACTTTGTCCAATCATAATAAGTGGAGCAACAGACTGAAAGGCCACACCCAGAACAACCGGTAAACCGACACCGAAATATTTATTTAATTGTAACTGCAATAGAGTTGCAACACCACACATAAAGATATCTGTAGAGATAAGGTATGTCAGTTGTTGTGGCGAGTAACCTAGGGCACCTGCAATCATGATTGGTACCAGGATTGAACCTGAGTACATGGCAAGTAAGTGTTGCAAGCCCAATACGGCCGCTTTTGAGTGGTTTTCTTTTTGATTCATTAGATGTCTGCCTCCTTGAAGATAACTCTTCCATTTTCAAAACGCTCTAAGCGAGCAAGTGATACTACCTGATGACCTGATTTTTCTAACAGTTCACGACCATCTTGGAAAGATTTTTCAATCACAATTCCGACGGCCTCGACTGTAGCACCAGCTTGTTCGATAATCTGAATCAAACCTTTAGCTGCTTGACCATTAGCCAAGAAATCATCAATAATTAATACTTTATCTCCTGGAGATAAGAACTTCCCTGCAATGGATACGGTACTAGTTACTTGTTTAGTGAAAGAATAAACCTCAGCAGTTAAAATTCCTTCATTCATGGTAATATTTTTTGCCTTCTTAGCAAAAATCATAGGTACATCTAATTGTTCTGCAACATATAGAGCTGGAGCAATTCCAGATGCTTCAATGGTTACGACTTTGGTAATACCTGCAATTTTAAAATATTCTGCAAAGGTGCGACCAATCTCGCGCATTAACTTATAATCAACTTGGTGAGTTAAGAAAGAATCCACCTTAAGAATATTCTCACCTAGAATATTCCCATCTTTTAAAATACGTTCCTCTAGTAATTTCACAATAACCTCCGAAATAAAAAGGGACTTACATAGTAAGCCCCTTAGAAAGATTGAAACAGATATCCCTGCTTCTTTTATCTCTCTTCGACTTACTCATTGTTAGGTATTTACGGTACCTTGTAGAAACGCCACGCCAATTCGCGGCATAAATAAGTAATCATATTTTTAGTGAGCATCTCCATTCCAGATAGAGTTCTTCACAATCACATAATCTACATGTCTAAGATCAGCTACCTTTCGACCTCCAGCGTAAGAAATCGAACTTTGCAAATCTTGTTCCATCTCAGTTAGGGTATCTTGTAAATGTCCTTTGGCAGGAAGAAGAATTTTCTTACCTTCGACATTCTTATAGGCACCTTTTTGGTATTCTGAAGCGGAACCATAGTATTCTTTAAATTGTTTACCATCGACTTCGACAGTTTTACCAGGGCTTTCGATATGGCCTGCAAATAAAGAACCAATCATAACCATACTTGCACCAAAGCGGATTGACTTGGCAATATCTCCGTGTGTACGGATACCACCATCGGCAATAATCGGTTTACGCGCAGCTTTAGCACACCAGCGAAGGGCCGCTAACTGCCATCCACCAGTACCAAAACCTGTTTTTACTTTAGTGATACAAACCTTCCCTGGACCGATTCCAACCTTAGTCGCATCCGCACCAGCATTTTCAAGTTCACGCACAGCTTCTGGAGTCCCAACGTTACCAGCGATTACAAAAGTCTCTGGCAATTCTTTCTTGATGTGCTGAATCATAGAAATCACGCTGTCAGCATGACCATGAGCGATATCAATAGTGATGTACTCTGGTGCATCAGCCTTTAATTGACTAACAAAGTCATACTCGTAATCTTTAACACCAACAGAGATAGAAGCAATCAAACCTTTCTCATGCATGCGTTTCACAAAAGGAATGCGTCCAGCTTCATCGAAGCGATGCATGATATAGAAATAACCACCTTTTGCAAGTTGTTCTGCAACATCTTCATCCAAGATAGTCTGCATATTAGAAGGAACAACTGGCAACTTAAAGGTATGTTTCCCCAAGGTCACATGTGTATCAGCTTCTGCTCGACTTTGAAGGACACACTTATTTGGGATTAGCTGAATATCTTCATAGTCAAAGATTGGAAATTCGTTTAACATATATCTCTCATTTCTCTTCTTTAGACTTTCCTAAAGTTAGGAATAGCCTCGTCTTTTCCAGACAATTACTCTAACAAGTTTACAATAATGTCCGTTTTTTGTCAATTATTATGACCGAAAACAAATAATGTTCGTTTTTTTCGTTTTCAATCAAGGAGATAACTAGACATTTACCCTGTATTTGTCTTACCTTTTAAATCCCTGCTGAGATTTTCGATAAATACTTTTTCAAAGGACTCCATCTTCCTGACAAAATCTTGATAGCTTTCAGCTTGTCCAGGGACTTGGATAGAACATTTCTTCAACAAGGCTCCATAACCTGCTAGCTTACCTATCTCATTATCAACTACCTTTTCCTTGCTTGGAAAAACAAGCCCAGCCTGCTCAGCTTTTAAAATATAAGAATAAGAAATCAGCTGGAACAAGTCTTCACGATTGATTCCCTTTTCAGTCAATTCCAGTTTTTTGTATTTAGCATCTAAAACGATTTTTAACTCTTTATGATAAAAATCTGGAAATATTTTTCTTTCACGATTAGAAAATACTGAAATACCATCCGTCTTATCCTTATTTCTAGGATGGATGAACTCTTTTGGCAACAAAGTATGAACATACTCTTCCCAAAGCCAAGCAACATCAAAAAGAATACCATGGATTTTTTGCTCTTGGTATCCTAAACCATGCTCTTCTCTATTTAGGATCATCAGGCAAAGCTCTTGCAATTTTCTGTACTCTCGAAAGTAGGCATGACGAAGAGGTTTGGTTTGATTTAGTCTGATAATCTTAGCTCGATCAGCTAGTTTATAAGATGAGGTTACTCGCACGATTTCTGCCACATTTTCACGACTAATAGAGAGATTATCAAGAACTCCTCTCCCTATACTTTTCTGATTCTTCATGAATTCAATAGTGTGACGGATCAGCTGCATGAGGGGATTATCATAGGTGAACTCTCTTGTTGTGTAGGCAATATTTCCCGTGAAAGGAAGATTTTTCTTGAGATGATTTCCTACATCAATCACTCCCTTAACATGACTGTCATTATGAGAAAATCTCTGGTATTCCTTATAAAGACCTTTTCGGAGAGTAGCTTGCAAATACTTGGGAAATAGATACATCAAAAGTTGATAGAGCTTATCTTTACGCGACAAAGCAACATCTAAACTAGTCAAATTGATATGAAGAACCTTTTGCAATAGATAATGCAAAAAATAGTCATCACTTTCGTTTGAAAAGCGAGAAGAAATGGTTAATCTCTCCTGACCGTAGCCAAGAAATCCAATGATATTTCCTGTCTTTATTTCCTGATTGACAGTTTCTAAGATTTTTTGATCCTTATCCAAGTCCGGAGAATATTCTAGGTCATTTGGAAAAATAAAGATATTGTCTTCTTGAGAAAGATTTCCTAATGTTCGATCTAAGAGAAGTTGGCTTATTTTGGGATATTCTGCAACAAAGTCTTCTTTAATAATCTTATGCTGATTATCAGTGATCCGCATTTTCATTTCCATCGCCTTCATTGTTGTCAGTAACTACCTGATTTTTTTGCTCATTGCTTGTCTTGTCAAAGGCCTTTTTCAAATTTACTATAGTTTCAGCTTCCTCGTAAGAACCTCGTAAATAATCTTCCAAGAGTGGTTTCAGATAATCAGACCAGAGTAATTCATAGTCAAAATTCACTTCCTCCAATTTAAGGAAATAACTTGGACCGATATGATAATGACTATTTAGCTCCTGAAGTTTTTCAATTTCAGCATTCAAGTTCCTTAGTCGAGTTTTAGCTTCTTCAGCATATTCACCTAGTTTCTCATCTAGGATATAAAATTGACTTTCAGCAGTAATTTCAACAAAACGGAAACGACGACGCATAGCAAAATCAAAAGTATCCACCGAACGGTCAATATCATTCATGGTTCCGATGATATAAACATTTTCTGGGATATAAAACTTTTCATCAGTTTCGTGTAGATTGGCATATTGGGTAGAAACACTCCCCTTCTCACCACGATAGCCAGGATCAATGGAGAAAAAGAGTTCACCAAAAATCTTAGATATTTCTCCACGATTTATTTCATCGATGATGAAGACGAATTTCTTGTCTGTATCAACCTCTGTTGGAGAAAGGTAGTCTTTAAGACCAAATCTCTTTCTCAATGTTTCTAGGACAGTTCTTCCACCACTTTTGTAGTATTCTTGCTTATTATAATTTTTATCTTTATACAACTCGTAAACATATTTGCGAGGTAGTGACCATCCTGGAACACCACTATCATAATTTACTGACAAATTTTGTCTACTATTAACAGATAAGTAAGATGTTTTTGTTATATATTCTTTTTCTTCAGCAACATTTATATATTCTAAGTAAGAATCCCAAGCCTCATCAAAATTATCTTGTCCTCCAATCAATTGGGCTTCTTTTGCCTTCTGACAAAAATCTTTAAAAATACCATCCTGTAGCTTAAACTCAATAGCTCCATCCCCATTTGATACCGGTCTTAAACCCTCCACAAAATCTGTATAATCATAGGATGGGTGAAATTGTACAAATCCGATTTGGTCTTCGTTGCCATCCGTTAATTCTTTGGCAATTTCCTTAGCAAGATAAGTTTTTCCCGTTCCTGGTGCACCACGGAGAATGAGGTTTTTTGATTGTAATAAGATATTACTCAAGGGATGATGGATATTATTTTGTTCAGACATTTCTTTCTCTCCTTGCTTATTATCACTATCTATAAAATATTTTGAATATTCAAATAAAATACTACCCAAAATTGAAGGTTCTAGTTCAGGATAGGTTTTAGAAAATAGTTTACAAATCTCATGATTCTGAAGATAAGGTCCCCCTTTATTTTTTTGAGGAAGTAGCTTGTTCCAGAATCTCTTTTGACTATTAAGATTTATGCCTAAGAAAGGATATCCCTCAGAATAGATACAAAGCAGTTTTGTAACAACTGCAGAACGCCCAATAAACTCATTATTTGACTTTTTAATGTCAAAAATAGGATTATTGAAATCTAACTTTATACCAGCTTGGATAATCTCATACAAATCAGATTTTAATTTGTTAAACCGATCTTCTAGTTCTGATTCTGGAATGATTTTATTAGCTTGGTTCTTATAGCTTTTGGTATCCTCATTCCAATAAATACCAAATTTTGAAGAACCTCCTCCGCCAATACCCATAAATAATGATTGGTACTTTCCTATCTCAAGAGCATAGCAAAATGAGTTGTTTTTCTCCCCCTTTCCAATAACATAATCATCAATAGACATGGTTAAAATTCTATCAAGTGGCCACTCTCTGAGAAATTCTTCACGTAATTGTTCATTGTAAATACTATATTTAGATGCATCTTCTCTTAATCTTATCTTATTTTCTTGGTACCAATCATAAAAATCTTCCAAACTAACTTTTCTTTTCAGCATCAATCTTACTCCTTTTATAATAATGTTCGAATAAAAAACTAGATATTTCATATATAGAATATCATACCCTATAAAAAAAGAAAAGAATTTCTAAAGAAAAGCCTAGTGTAGAGTAGGGTATTCCCTCATAACACTAGACTTCTTTTTTATCTTAATAATACTCTCCCTGACGGTAGTCCCATGAGTTAAAGGTATCTGACAGGTGCATCATGATTTTATCAATGTCAAGCCCTTTACGGATAACAACTGGTGCTGGTGAGGTTGATCGTGCTCCTCCTTGTTCTGGGATGAGTTTGCCATCTTTATCGACCATAGAGACCATCACACCTTGCTCGTATCGTGTTTCAATCGTTTTGTCAGGCTGGATAGATGCCACATAGTCGTCCGCCTCGATAACAAGGTCCACTGCTCCTTCGATGCGTTCTCCAATTCCTTCTACCTTACCTCTATTTCCTTTTCCAGATGGGTTAGCTGATGAGGCATAAACCATCTTGCCTTCTTCCCAAAGTTTGGCAGCCAATTGTTCACCTGCTTTCCCGAACTTGATAACAAAACAACTAGTACCACGCACGTCAGTCATGAGTTCTTCACGCCCATCCCCATAAGCTTTGAGTTTTTCAAAAGCTTCTGGTTTCCAAGGAAGGATACAACCAAGAAGAATGTCTTCGTCCCAATGTTTTTGGTAAAAGGCTTCAATTTCTGGGTTGAGTTGTGCTAAAGCGCGAAGCTCATCCATGCTACCGCAGAGAACAACACCTGGTTTGTTACGGTTACGCTCTTTGGCTTCAAACTTGCGTTCAAGTCCTGCCTTATCACTAGTCATGATGATGTAACCAACTTTTGTAGGGCAAACGATACATCCGCCCTCACCTTTTAAAATGTCATATCCTTCTTGTGAAAGTGTTCCCTTCCATTGAATGTGTTTTGTCATAGTTCTATTTCCTTTTCTATTTTTTCTAATCCTGCCAATAGGCTGGTCGTTGTTTTTCATAGGCAGCAATCAAATCTTCATACTGCAAGGTAATACCGATATCATCCAAACCATTTAAGAGTTTGTGTTTCCATTCACTATCGATTTCGAAAGTGAATTCTCCAACCGGTGAGATGATTTTTTGTTGTTCCAAGTCCACAGTTACCTGGTCACTTGGTTTTAGCTGGGCGAGTTTTTCTCTAACTTCCCTAGGTTGAACAATAGGCAACATGCCATTATTGAGCTCATTATTGTAATGAATATCCCCAAAAGACCCTGCAATCACGACCTTAAAACCGTAGTCTGCTAAAGCCCAAGCTGCGTGTTCCCTCGAAGACCCTGCCCCAAAGTTATCCCCTGAGATGAGAATACTAGCTTTCCGATATTCAGATCTGTTAAAGACAAAGTCTGGATCCTCAGTATACTTGTCATCCAAATAACGCCAAGCATACATGAGGTATTTGCCAAAACCTTTCTTGTCAATTAACTTCAGAAACTGTTTGGGAAGAATTTGGTCGGTATCGATATTGTCATTCATCAGAGGAACGGTCGTTCCCGTATAAACTGTAAATTTTTCCATATCCTCTCCTTACTGGGCTTCTGACATTTGTCGAACATCTACGAAGCGCCCTGCAATAGCTGCTGCTGCTGCCATTGCTGGACTGCAGAGGTGTGTTTTAGCACCAAAACCTTGTCTGTCTTCAAAGTTGCGGTTACTGGTTGAGGCACAGTGCACGCCATCTGGTACTTTATCAGGATTCATTCCAAGACACATAGAACACCCTGGATCTCTCCACTCAAAGCCAGCATCTTGGAAAACCTTATCCAAGCCCAACTTTTCAGCAGCTCGTTTGACTGGTCGAGAACCAGGTACCACAATAGCTGTTAAGTTAGGGGCAATCTTCTTCCCTTCGACAAATCGAGCTGCCAGTTGTAAATCACTGAGACGAGCATTTGTACAAGAGCCAATAAAGACATAGCCTAGTTGGATATCTGCTGGTTTCTGACCTGGTTGTAAATCCATGTAATGATAAGCACGTTCATCATTCATATCCTTTATTTCTGGGAAGCTACTATCAAAGTCAACACCCATAGCAGGACTGGTTCCCCAAGTCACCATAGGAGCCAATTCAGAGACATCCATTCGGATAACCTTGTCATAAACGGCATCGTCGTCGCTAATAAGCCTTTTCCAATCAGCTACTGCCGCATCAAAATCCTTGGGAACACACTCTCGCCCCTTCAAATAATCATAAGTCCTCTGATCTGGATTCATAATTCCCATTTTGGAACCAAATTCGATGGACATATTGCAGATAGTCATACACTCTTCCATGCTAAGTGCATCAATGGCCTGACCTCGATACTCCACCACGTAGCCAACACCACAAGCGACACCGTATTTGGCAATCAAAGCTAGAATGAAATCTTTGGCATAAACCCCTTTTTGAGGAACTCCTGTGAATTCCACCAACATTTTCTTGGGTTTAACCTGCCAAATGGTTTGGGTTGCAAAGACATGTTCAACCTCACTGGTTCCAATACCGAAGGCAATCGCTCCAAAAGCTCCGTGAGTTGCAGTATGGCTATCACCACAGACGATAAATTTTCCTGGTTGTGTTCTTCCTGTTTCTGGACCAACCATATGAACGATACCTTGCTTTTCTGAACCGTGGGCAGTATGTTCAATTCCAAACTCTTCAACATTTTCAGCTAACTTATCAATCTGTGCTTTGGAGATTACATCTCGAATATCGTAGATATTGACAGTTGGAACATTGTGGTCAAAGGTCCCAAATGTTAAATCGGGTCGTCTCAATCTACGTCCTGCATCTCGCAATCCTTGAAAAGCCTGAGGACTGGTCACCTCGTGAATATAATGTTGATCTACATACATGAGTTGAGGCTGCCCTTCTTCTCCTGTAATCACATGGAGGTCCCATAATTTATCAAAAATTGATTTTCCTGCCATCCATTACCTCCAAATAAAATATAAGGCTACTAGCGTGGTCACCATTCCTAGAAACCAAACTGTTTTAAAATACCATTTTCTAGTCTTGTGATGAAAAACGATTCCTGCTAGACAGGCACCAAAACCACCACAAGCAAAGGCTAAAATGAGTAAGATTTTCTCTGGGATGCGCCAAGCTCTTCTCCTTGCCTTGAATTTGTCAATGCCATATATCAAGAAAATAATGAGATTCCAAATCAGGAGGGCAAAAGTAATTCCTTCGTTTAGTTTCATAGTCTTGCGATAATGGCTTCCGTCATTTCCTTGGTCGAAGCCTGTCCTCCTATATCTCTCGTTAAAATTCCTACTGCTAAAGTTGCTTCAACAGCATCTTCGATACGCTTTGCATCATCATATCGTCCAAAACTATCACGCAACATCATAGCAACTGATAAAATCATGGAAATAGGATTGGCAATACCTAGACCTGCGATATCAGGCGCTGAACCATGAATGGGTTCATAGAGGCTTGGCCCTTTCTCAGAGTGACTGGCTGATGGCATAACTCCAAGTGTACCAGATAGAACACTTGACTCATCCGAGAGGATGTCCCCGAAAAGATTCTCTGTCACGATAACATCAAATTTGGATGGATTTGTAATCATGAGCATGGCAGCCGAGTCGACCAGCTGGTGCTCCAGGGTTACATCGGGATAATCTTTCGCGACTTCTTCAGCCACTTTCCTCCAAAGTTTTGATGTTGCCAAAACATTTTGCTTATCAATACTGGTAAGGATTTTTCTCCGACTTCTTGCAATTTCAAAGGCCTTGCGAATAATCCGCTCTACTTCCTCATAACTATAATCATTGATATCACGCGCTTTTCGGTCTTCAAGGATATGATCACCAAAGTAAATCCCACCTATCAACTCACGTACTACAACAAAGTCAACACCAGCAATTCGTTCAGGTTTGAGAGGCGATAAGTGCTTAAGACTCTCAAAAATTTTAACTGGACGAATATTAGCATAGAGATTGAGTTCCTTTCGGAGTGCCAAAAGCCCTTGTTCGGGTCGAACTGTAGCATCATCATACTGAGGACTACCAATTGCAGCGAGTAGAATAGCATCCGCTTCTCTAGAAGCCTTGAGCGTTTCGTCTGGCAAGGGATGTCCTGTAACATCAATACCTGCACCTCCAAAAGGTCGTCTGTCTATTTCATAATCAAAGCCTGTTTTTTTAGCTATAGCTTCCAGAACCTCTAACCCAGCCTCCATGATTTCTGGGCCGATTCCATCCCCTGCTAGAGCTACTATTTTCTTTGTCATAGCCTTCTCCTTTACACACTAGGCATGTCACGATAGGAAACACTGCGTCCCATCTCACCAGCATTCTCTTTTTGAACAAAGGTATTGGCATTGATGTAGGCAATAGCCGAAGCCTTCAACACATCAAAGTCAAGACCTGCTGCGTTAAAGATGGTTTCTGTATCTCTATTTTCAACAGTGACCAAGACCCGAGCTTGAGCATCGATTCCATCTGTCACAGCGTCAATAGTGTAGGACACCAAGCGAACGGATTGATTGAAGAATTTGTCGATAGCATTGAAGATAGCTTCAACAGAACCTTGTCCTGTTGCATTAAATTCGACTTTCTCGCCATCCATGTTGGCTAGGCTAACGAGCGCTTCGATATCATTATCCGCATGAGTTTGCAGTTGTAAATCATCAAAGTGGAAGCCTTCTGGATTTTCAACCATGGTTCCAGCTACCAGCGCACGAATATCTGCATCTGTGATTTCTTGTTTCTTGTCTGCCAACGCCTTGAACTTAGCAAAGAGTGGCTTGATATCCTCTTCTGTAAAATCTAGTGCCAATTCTCTTAGTTTCTCAACAAAGGCATGGCGACCAGACAATTTTCCAAGTGGAAGACTATTACTCTTGACACCAACCAATTCAGGGGTGATGATCTCATAAGTGAGAGGATTTTTAAGAACTCCGTCTTGGTGAATACCAGATTCGTGAGAGAAGGCATTGCCACCGATCACAGCCTTATTTTTAGGAACTGGAATACCTGAGAAGCGAGAAACCATTTCAGAAGTATTGATGGTTTCATTTAGGACAATACTGGTTACTGCTTGATAGTAATCTTGGCGAATATTGAGAGCAACTGCAATTTCTTCCAAAGCAGCATTACCAGCTCGCTCACCAATACCGTTGATAGTCCCTTCAACACGTCCTGCACCATTCTTGACAGCAGCAAGGCTATTAGCCACTGCCATTCCAAGGTCATCGTGACAGTGAGGCGAATAGATAATCTGACGATCCGTCTTGACATTTTCAATCAAGTATTTGAAGATAGCTCCGTACTCTTCTGGAGTGGTGAATCCAACCGTATCAGGAATATTGATATAAGACGCCCCTGCATCAACCGCTGTTTGAACAACTTGCAAGAGGAAATACAACTCTGTTCTAGTCGCATCCTCAGGAGAGAATTCGACTATCTCAAACTTAGAACGGGCATAAGAAACGTGCTCCTTAATAGCTTCCAAAATCTCTTCCTTGCTCTTATTGAGCTTATACTTGCGGTGAATGGGACTGGTAGCAATAAAGACGTGCACTTGTGGATACTTGGCGTCCTTGAGGGCCTCATAACAAGCATCAATATCAGACTTGACAGAGCGTGCCAAACCAGTCACCGCCGTTTTCTTCAAGACCTTAGCAATCTCCTGCACTGCCGTAAATGAGTCTGGGCTAGCCGCTGGAAAACCAGCTTCAATTGCCGAAATTCCCCATTTTTCCAGTTGTCTCGCAATGGCAATCTTTTCCTTAATAGAAAAATTAACACCTGGTGTCTGCTCACCATCTCGAAGGCTAGTATCTAGAAATTCAACTGTTCTCATAAGATTTCCCCTTTTCTAAATTTGGTTTTAAAAAAACATCTCGCTCGGAGTTCCAAGCGAGATGTTGATTTACTCCCGCTTGGTAAGCCAAACAGGACTAATGCTTCTGCACTAGCCCGAGTACCTCAACAACAAAGCAAATTGATTAAACTTAGCTGTTTTCATGCTTGACTTTCTCCTTCGTTTGATATCTTGTTTAGTATTTTAGCATATGAAAAAACACATGTCAAGAAAAAATCCAATATTTTCTGAAAATTTCTTTAGTAAAGAATATTTTGCTAATTGAAAGTATTTGAAAACTCAAATATGTTTATTTATTTCTTAGAAGTCAAAAACCAACTTCTCTCAAATAATTCAAGCACCTTTTCGTCAGTTAGAGTGTCATCGAGTGGAAGACTAATCCAGTAGCGCTTGTTCATATGAAAGGCTGGATAAATCCCTTTTTTTACCAACAAATCAGATACTTGATCATGTTTGAGATTGACTATTTCCACTAATCCTTCTCTGCCCTTTTCAAGCTTATCCCAAGAAATCTTCATAAGAACCGCATACCACTTCTGATTATTTTCATGGCGTAAAATCGCAGTATCAGGAGATTTCTCCCATAAGTATTCTAATTGATTTTCATACTTTTCTTGAACACGAGTCATGATTCTCTTGGTCTGAGGATAGATAAAATCCTGCACATCAAAACAAGACTTTCGGATTTCATAAAGAACTTCTAAGCAGGCTTCACGGACACTTCCTACAAATGTCCCTCTCATACTGGTCATATGAACTTGAGGATAGAGATCCCCAGTTTCTTGGTCATAAACTTGAAAACCTAAGACTCCATCCTCAACTGTAAGCATCATGAGAAAGTCTCCCTGCAAGATAGTCGAACTATGGATCCATACGCCTTGATTTTCTACAAATCCATACTCTTTAGCCTTTTTACTGTTAAATTGGTAGGCCTTAAAAATTTCAAACATAAGCGAAAACTGCTACCATAAGCTAGCAGTTCCTTTCTATTTTTTAAAAGACAACCTTAGTTCCATGTAATTGTGTCACGCCCAGTTGGTCAATAAAGGTTTGACGGTTGTCCATGTCAATCCCCCCACCTGGTAAAATTTCAATTTTTCCTGCAGCGTGTTCTAGAATTCTATGATAGTGAGCAAAGCGTTTCTCTAACGAGTCGCCAGATACACCAGCTCGAGCGAGGATGCGTGTTACACCAGCCTGGCTGAGCCAATCAATGGCTTCCAACTGATCTTCATCGCTCAAATCATCGAAAGCCATATGGAAGACAATCTCCATACCTTTAGATGCTGCAATTAATTTTTCAAGGTTGGCCTTATCCAATTTCTTATCAGCAGTCAATGCACCAAAGACAACGCCTTGGCTTCCTGCTTGAGCAGTTAGAGCAATATCCTCAAGCATGATAGCAACTTCTAAATCATTGTAGACAAAATCACCACCACGCGGGCGAATCATAGTCATAATGTTCGTATCGTAGTCGGCCGCCAGTTCCACAGCTGCCTTTGTCACTCCGTAGCTTGGAGTTGTTCCACCAACTGCTAGATTATCACAGAGCTCGATGCGACGAGCTCCTGCCTGCATAGCTTTTTCAAGCAAGGTCACATTTTCAGCACAAAATTCGTAAATCATTTGATTCTCCTTGAGTATTACTTTGAATTTATTATATCATATTGTTGTGAATATGTTTTTATTTTTATCAAGGGAAATCGTTACTTATTAAAGCTATTCTTTATCAGGAATCACCTTAAAAAGATAGTAAGTAATAAAGATGGTTAAACATCCCAAACCGATTTTGACTGGTAAAAGAGGCGCAAAATAAATGGAAATTCCCATCAAGATATAAATAGATACAATAATCTTTTTTTTACGTTCACGCGCAATAGACTTGGTCTCACGAAAGTCCGCAACATAAGTCTGGTAAAGTTTGGTATGATAAAGCCAATCTTCAAAACGCTTGGAACTTCTGGAAAAACAAGCAATAGACAACAGAAGAAAAGGAGTCGTAGGCAACAAGGGCAAGACAACTCCAACAATAGCCAGAGCTAATGACAGAAATCCAATAATCAGATAAATAATACGCATAACTTCTCCTAGTTTAAAATAATCAACTACTAGTTTCCCACAAAGTAAGGAATTTTGTCAAGCCTTTACTAAAAAGAGCCTGAAATTTACTTTCAGGACTCATTTTTTATTTGATTTTTTCTTCTTCGTAATCACCATTGCTACAAACGATTTGCTTACCGCCACCACGGACCTTTTTCTCCATGAGGAAGTTTCCACATTTCGGACAATCTCGCCCTACAGGCTTGTCCCAAGAAGTGAATTCACACTCTGGATAGCGATTGCAACCATAGAAGATACGATTACGCTTAGTTTTTCGTTCAATAATTTGTCCTTGATGACAGCTTGGACACTCAACACCAATCTCTTTCACGATAGCCTGTGTATGACGGCAATCTGGGAAATTGCTACAAGCATAAAACTTACCAAAACGACCAAGTTTAATGACCATCGGACTACCACACTCTTCACAATCAAATCCTGCTGGCTCATCCTTGATTTGGATTTTTTCCATTTCCTCTTCGGCTTTGGCAACCTCTTTAGAGAAGGGTTTGTAAAATTCATCAATGACTCGTTGCCATTGTTCTTTTCCGACCTCGACATTATCAAGTTTTCTTTCCATTTCAGCTGTAAAAGTCACATTGACAATGTCAGGGAAGTACTCAACAATCAGTTTATTGACAATTTCTCCCAACTCTGTCGGTTCAAAACGCTTGGCTGCCAAACGCACATAATAGCGCTTTTGAATAGTTTCAATGGTAGGTGCATAAGTCGATGGACGTCCAACCCCATTTTCTTCCAAGGTCTTAATCAGTGTTGCTTCCGAATATCGGGCTGGGGGTTGAGTGAAGTGCTGCTCAGGTTTACTATTGACCTGTTTGACCACATCACCAACTGCCATGTCCGGCAACATCTTATTCTTATCTGAGTCATTGTAAATGGCCAAGTAACCATCAAACTTAACTTGACTACCATTTGCTGCAAATTGAACTCCATTTTGAGAGAGCTTAACAGCCATGGTATCAAAGATGGCACCAGTCATCTGACTCGCTACAAAACGGTTCCAGATAAGGGTATAGAGTTTTAGTTGGTCTTTGTCTAAGTATTTAGCAATTTTTTCTGGCGTGTTAAAGACACTTGATGGACGAATAGCCTCATGGGCATCTTGAGCACCAGTAGCATTTTTGACCTTGCTACCATGCTTAGAATACTTACTACCAAAACGTTCATTGATGTAGCTTGCAGCTTCATTTTGTGCAACTGGACTGATACGAGTCGAGTCTGTACGCATATAGGTGATCAAACCTTGGACACCCGTACCAATATTAATCCCTTCATAGAGTTGTTGGGCAACCATCATGGTCTTTCGAGTACGGAAATTGATTTTATTAGCTGCATCCATCTGCATAGTTGAGGTAGTATAAGGTAGTGGAGCATTACGCTTGCGCTCTTTTTTATCTACCTGATCCACTGTAAAGTCTTTGCTGGATAGGTGAGACAAGACTTCTTTGACTTCTTCATTACTAGTCAATTTCATCTTCTTGCCATTCATTCCATAGAAAGATGCTTGGAATTGCTTAGTCCCCTTTTTGAAGACTCCATCAATAGTCCAATATTCTTCTGGTTGAAAAGCATTGATCTCATTTTCACGGTCAATGATTAACTTGAGCGCAACAGACTGAACACGGCCAGCTGATAAGCCCTTCTTAACCTTTTTCCATAAAATTGGTGAGATAGAATAACCTACCAAGCGGTCCAATACACGACGAGCTTGTTGGGCATCCACCAAATCCATGTCAATCTTACGAGGTTCTTTAAAAGCATTTTTTACTGCATCTTTTGTAATCTCGTTGAAAACAACACGGTTAGCATCATTTTCATCAAGATTCAGAATATGAGCTAAATGCCAAGAAATAGCTTCTCCTTCGCGGTCCGGGTCACTTGCGAGAAAGACTTTACTGGATTTTTTAGCTTCTTTTTTCAAGTCATTGATCAGAGGACCTTTCCCACGAATATTGATATATTGGGGTTCATAATTATTTTCTACATCGACTGACATACTGGATTTTTTCAAATCACGAATATGACCAACACTGGCTAAAACCTTATAATTTCTACCCAGGTATTTCTCAATCGTTTTAGCCTTTGCAGGCGACTCCACGATTACTAGATTTTTTTTAACTATTGATTTTTTTTTCTTTGTTGCCGTAGCCACAGTATCACACCTTTTCAAAGTAATAAACTTTATAAAGTGTAAACCATTTTTAAAAACCTGTCAAGACTTAACTCTTATATATAGAAGAAAAGTTTAACCGATAAAACCTTGCTAGTTCTTAAAATTCAAATTCTGCTAGCACATCCTGACCACTCGAAACAAGTTTTGCACCTTCTTGAACCAAGTGATGACAACCATCTGAACGACCATCTAAAATGCTACCTGGAATAGCAAAAACATCTCTTCCTTCTTCCATAGCTCGCTCACAGGTAATCAAACTACCAGATCTCATCTTTGCCTCAGCAACGATAACACCCATACATAGGCCAGCAATAATCCGATTTCGTGCTGGAAAGTGATATTTCAAAGGTTCTTCACCCGGTCCATATTCACTCAGTAGCAAATGATATTCACCGATGTAGTCCTGCAGTCGTTTATTAGATCGAGGATAATAGACATCCAAGCCAGTCCCTATAACTGCAATAGTTTTTCCACCACCTTGAAGAATAGACATATGCGCTGCAGTATCAATCCCTCTAGCAAGCCCACTCACAATCACCAGCTCATTCTCCAGTTCTTCAATAATCTTACGGACTGATTTTGTCCCTGTTTGACTACAAGAGCGACTGCCCACAACTGCAATCTTAGGCAACTTTAAGAGATTTAAATCGCCCTTATAAAATAACAATACTGGAGCATCATAGATTTCACTGAGAGCAAATGGATAGACATCGTCTAGGATGGAAAAAGAGGGAAATTTTTCAAAGTCACTTCTTAATCGCTCCATACTTTCAAAGGTGAGTTTATGGTAACGTTCCATAAAAACCACTGGATTTCGACACTCAGATGCTTCTGCTATCGTTTCTAGGGGTAATTCTTGATCATAGATTTCTCCATATTGAAGTACCTTTAGAACTTGTTGATTACTTAGACCTGCTTGTTTTAACTTATAAATCTCAAAATTATCAATCTTAATTTTCATGATAGACTCCTTATTTTTCTCTCTATCTATTTATTCGTAAAAAAAGAAAAAAACTTCCCAACAAATTGACTTGTTTAGGAAGTTTCTATTATTAATAATGAAAATTTTAGTAATCAGGACGAAGAACTCCGGTGACAGTTGCCTTGGTTGCTTCGTAATCCCCATCAATAACAACCTTGATAATGCGTTTAGCATCCTCTTCAGGCGCAGGAACCAAAGGTAGACGAGTTGGCCCTGCTTCGAATCCCATATAGTTGAGTACTGCCTTAACAGGTGCCGGACTTGGGTATGAGAAGAGAGCATTAACTTTAGGAATAAATTTACGTTGAATAGCTGCCGCTTTCTTCATATCACTTTCTTCGATTGCAGTGAACATTTCATGCATCTCATCCCCATTTGTGTGGGAAGCAACAGATATAACTCCGTCTGCACCAAGGTTCATAGCATGGAAGGCATCTCCATCCTCACCAGTGTATACCAAGAATTCTTCTGGCTTATGCTCAATCAAGTAAGCCATATTGGCAAGGCTGGTACATTCCTTAACACCAATGATATTTGGATGTTCCGCCAAACGAAGTAAGGTATCTGGAGTCATTTCTACAACTACACGACCTGGAATGTTATAGATAATGATAGGTAAATCAGATGCATCTGCAATAGCTTTAAAGTGTTGATACATACCTTCTTGAGATGGTTTATTGTAGTAAGGAACAATCGCAAGACCAGCCGCAAAACCGCCAAACTCTGCTACCTCCTTGACGAACTCAATAGAGTCTCGTGTATCATTGGTACCAACACCAGCGATTAAAGGAACACGGCCATTGACAACCTTTTGAACAGCTGCAAACAACTGCAACTCCTCATCGTGAGTTAGAGTCGGACTCTCAGCAGTTGTTCCTGCTAGGAGAATTCCGTCTGTATGATGTGCTAATAAATGTTCAATCAACTTTGGAATGGCATCGAAATTGATTGACCCATCTTCATGAAAAGGAGTAATAAAGGCCGTGATAATTTTACAATCTTTTAAATCTTGATAAGACATACAAAACACCTCTCTATTTTAAAGAAGGAGTTCAAATGAACTCCTACACATTATTTCAATTCAAATTTTAATTCAGCTGTTGGGCGTACTAGACCACGTTCGTGAAGTGTTTCTGCGATTTGAACTGAGTTCCAAGCTGCACCTTTAAGAAGATTATCAGATACTACCCACATATGAATACCTTTTTCTGCATCCAAGTCTTTACGGATACGTCCAACGAAGGTATCACGTGAACCAACAGCATTTACTGCTTGAGGATAGATTTGGTGAGCAACATCATCTTCAAGAACCGCACCTGGGAAGGCAGCAATAGCTGCTTTCACTTCTTCGATTGGTGCTACTTCTTTTGTTTCAATATAGACTGACTCAGAGTGAGCTGACAAAACTGGAATACGTACACATGTTGCTGATACGGCAATGCTATCGTCTTCCATGATTTTCTTGGTTTCATTGGTCATCTTCATCTCTTCGTAAGTGTAGTCATTGTCAGTGAAGACGTCAATTTGCGGAAGAGCATTGAAGGCGATTGGATAGTGTTTCTTATCTCCACCTGAAGGCAGGATTTCCGCATGCAAATCACGTGGATTTACACCGTCATTCAAGACTTCACGAAGCTCACGTTGGGTTTCAAGAATTGCTCCCATACCAGCACCTGAAACTGCTTGATAAGTTGATACGATGATACGGTCCAAGCCCCATTTCTGACGAACTGGTTCAAGAGCTACCATCATTTGAATTGTTGAACAGTTAGGACAAGAGATGATTCCGTTGTGAGCATCAAGGGCGTGAGCATTCACTTCAGGAACAACCAATGGTACATCTGGATTTTGACGGAAGTAAGAAGTGTTATCTACGACGACTGCACCTGCCTTAACAGCATAAGGTGCGTATTTTGCAGAAGTTGATCCACCAGCTGAGAAGAGAGCTATATCAACCCCTTCAAAAGCATCTTCTGTTGTTTCTTCGATAGTCACATCTTGACCTTTGAATTGTAAAACCTTTCCTGCAGAACGTGCAGACGCAAGGTAACGAATCTTATCGATCGGAAGAGTTGATTCTTCCAACATTTTGATCATTTGAGCACCAACGGCACCTGTAGCGCCAACAACAGCAACTGTGTATCCCATAACAAACCTCTTTCGGAATTTTCTAAAAATTTCTATAATAGAAACATTATACTACTTTTTACCAAAATTGAAAAGTCTTTTTCCTATCTATTTTCTGAAGGTAATTTCTCAAAGTAACTTCCACTTTCCTG
>NZ_KV807685.1:0-10913 GCF_001812125.1 Streptococcus sp. HMSC071D03 | reverse complement strand
ACATTATGTACTGTTTTAGGTTCAATTGACTATACAAGGAATTTGGTGATTCTTCTTGACGATAGAAGTCTCAGCGACCATCATTTTAGAGCAATGATAGCACCTAAAACGGCGCTTTTTAAGAAGAATTCTAGTAGGCATACCAGTCGTTTCAAGGTAAGGAACCTTAGACGGTTTTTGAAAGTCATATTTCTTCATTGGACTTCCGCAATCAGGACAAGATGGTGCCTCATAATCTAGTTTAGCGATGATTTCTTTGTGGGTATCCATATTGATGATGTCTATAATCTGGATATTAGGGTCTTTAATATCGAGTAGTTTTGTGATAAAATGTAATTGTTCCATATGTTTCTTTCTAATGATGGTTTGGTTGCTTTTCATTATAGGTCTTATGGGACTTTTTTTCTACAACAAAATAGGCTCCATAATATCTATAGGGGATTTACCCACTACAAATATTATAGAGCCTTTTTTTGTTTTGATACCCATTTTGGTAACCAAAATGATTTTTATGTAAAATCTTTGTACAATATCATCGGTTTAATTTCTTATTTTATAAAAGTTGAATACTATTGCATATACTTATTAAGCCTGTCTTTCTTTTCCCAATCGCAAACAAAAAATGTACAGTAAAAATTTTGTTGCTAGCCTTAAAATTACAGGCTAGGAAGATTTTTACTCGCTTTGATAAGTATGATAAATCTAACTGATATAACCACAGTTATCGTCTTTAATATCAAGATAGTTCTGGGCCTAATTTTTTTATAGGATTGGCTATTAGTAAGAAATATGGTATAATATAGGGTAAGGCCTTCTTAATAAATAGTGAAAGAGTATAAAATGAAAAAAATTGTCATTAACGGTGGGAGACCATTGAAAGGTGAAATTACGATTAGTGGCGCTAAAAATAGTGTCGTTGCCTTGATTCCTGCCATTATTTTATCAGATGATGTTGTGATTTTGGATTGTGTTCCGGACATATCTGATGTAGCTAGTCTTATTGAGATTATGGAAATCATGGGAGCTAGTGTCAAGCGTTATGACGATGTTCTTGAGATTGATCCTCGTGGTGTTCAAAATAAACCAATGCCTTATGGTAAAATTAATAGCTTGCGTGCGTCTTATTATTTCTATGGTAGTCTTTTAGGACGTTTTGGTGAAGCAACTGTAGGTTTGCCTGGAGGGTGTGACCTAGGACCACGTCCGATTGATTTGCACTTAAAAGCATTTGAAGCTATGGGGGCTAAGACAACCTACGAGGGAGATAATATGAATCTCTCAACCCAAGGATCAAGTCTACATGGTGCGCATATCTATATGGATACTGTTAGTGTTGGTGCAACTATTAATACAATGCTAGCAGCAGTAAAAGCTAAAGGTCGAACAGTTATTGAAAATGCTGCTCGCGAACCTGAAATCATTGATGTGGCTACATTATTAAACAATATGGGAGCTCACATTCGTGGCGCGGGTACAGATATGATTACAATTGATGGTGTGGATAGCTTGGACGGGACACGCCACCAAGTCATCCCTGACCGTATCGAAGCAGGTACATATATTTCAATGGCAGCTGCAGTAGGTCATGGGATTCGAATTAATAATGTACTTTATGAGCATTTAGAAGGATTTATTGCTAAACTTGAAGAAATGGGAGTTCACATGACTGTTTCTGAAGACAGTATTTTCGTCGAAGAGCAAACAAATCTAAAGGCTGTTAATATTAAGACAGCTCCTTATCCAGGTTTCGCAACAGATCTTCAACAGCCTATTACTCCTTTGCTATTAAAAGCAGAAGGTCGTGGCACATTGATCGATACAATCTATGAAAAACGTGTCAACCATGTTTTTGAATTAGCCAAAATGAATGCAGATATTTCAATAACAAACGACCACATACTTTATAAGGGTGGAAATCCTTTGCAGGGTGCAAAAGTTAAGGCAACAGACCTACGTGCTGGAGCTGCCTTAGTTATTGCTGGCTTGCTGGCTGAAGGAAAAACAGAGATTACCAATGTTGAATTCATCCTTCGAGGCTACTCGAATATTATCGAAAAATTGCGTAATCTTGGAGCAGATATTGAGCTAATCGAAGATTAGCAATTTGAGGATTGCAATGAATATCTGGACTAAATTAGCAAAATTTTCTTTCTATGAGACGGAACGTTTATATTTCCGTCCCTTCTTTTTTACGGATGTAGATGATTTTCATCAACTTGCATCAGATCCTGAAAATCTTCAATTTATCTTTCCTGCACAAGAAAGTATTGAAGAAAGTCAGTATGCTCTTGCCAATTATTTTATGAAATCACCTTTGGGGATTTGGGCTATTTGTGATAAAAAAGAGCAAAGAATGATTGGAGCTATCAAGTTTGAAAAGCTTGATGAAATTAAGAAAGAAGCAGAAATTGGCTATTTTTTAAAGAAAAACTATTGGTCTCAGGGGTATATGACTGAAGCAGTTACCAAATTACGAGATTTATCCATGAACGAGTTTGCATTGAAGCAACTTTCTATTGTGACACATCTAGAAAATGTTGCTAGTCAGAAAGTAGCAGAAAAATCAGATTTTGTTCTTTATCGTCGTTTTAAAGGTAGCGATCGTTATACCCGAAAGATGCGGGATTATCTAGAATTCCGTTATACAAAAGGAAATCTAAATGAGTAAACACCAAGAAATATTAGCCTACTTGGAAGAATTACCAGTTGGGAAGCGTGTCAGTGTTCGTAGTATTTCAAATAGGCTGGGAGTAAGTGATGGTACTGCATATCGGGCTATCAAAGAAGCTGAAAATAGGGGACTTGTTGAAACACGTCCTCGAAGTGGAACAGTACGTGTAAAGTCAAAAAAAGTAGCTATTGAGAAATTAACGTTTGCAGAAATTGCAGAAGTTACAGGCTCGGAAGTTTTAGCTGGTCAAGCTGGATTGGATAGAGAATTTAGTAAATTCTCCATTGGAGCGATGACTGAAAAGAATATTCTTTCTTATCTTCATGATGGCGGCTTACTTATCGTAGGAGATCGAACACGTATTCAGTTATTAGCACTTGAAAATGAAAATGCTGTCTTGGTAACAGGTGGATTTGAAGTTCATGAAGATGTTTTGAACCATGCTAATAAAAAAAATATTCCAGTATTACGCAGTAAGCATGATACATTTACAATTGCGACTATGATCAACAGAGCTTTGTCCAACGTTCAGATCAAGACAGATATTTTGACGGTTGAAAAAATCTATCGTACCAGTCATGAGTATGGTTTTCTACAGGAAACAGATACTGTCAAAGATTATCTAGACTTGGTTCGTAAGAATAGAACAAGCCGTTTCCCTGTCATCAATCAACATCAGGTTGTTGTTGGTGTAGTTACTATGCGTGATGCTGGAGATAAATCACCTGGTACAACGATAGATAAGGTCATGACAAGGACAGTCTATATGACTGGTTTAGCGACGAATATTGCTAACGTTAGCCAGAGAATGATTGCTGAAGACTTTGAAATGGTACCTGTTGTGAGAAGCAATCAAACCTTACTTGGTGTCATTACTAGACGGGATGTTATGGAAAAGATGAGTCGCTCTCAAGTTTCAGCTTTACCAACATTTTCAGAACAGGTTGGTCAGAAGTTATCTTACCACCATGACGAAGTTGTCATCACGGTTGAACCATTTATGTTGGAAAAAAATGGAGTCCTTGCAAATGGAGTTCTTTCAGAAATATTGACCCATATGACGCAAGATCTGGTTGTGAATAGCGGACGTAACCTTATCATTGAACAAATGTTGATTTATTTCTTACAAGCTGTTCAAATTGATGATACCTTGCGAATTCAGGCTAGAATTATTCATCATACGAGAAGGTCAGCTATTATTGACTATGACATTTATATCAATCATCAAATCGTATCAAAAGCAAATGTTACTGTAAAAATTAATTAAAACTAGGAGAAAACATGATTACATTAAAATCAGCTAGAGAAATCGAAGCAATGGATAAAGCTGGCGATTTTCTTGCCAGTATTCACATCGGTTTGCGTGACATCATCAAACCAGGTGTAGATATGTGGGAAGTAGAAGAATATGTGCGTCGTCGTTGTAAAGAAGAAAATTTCCTTCCACTACAAATCGGTGTTGATGGGGCAATGATGGATTATCCTTATGCCACTTGCTGTTCACTCAATGACGAAGTAGCCCATGCTTTTCCACGCCACTATATTTTGAAGGAAGGCGATTTGCTGAAGGTTGATATGGTTCTTGGTGGGCCAATCGCTAAGTCTGACCTCAATGTTTCTAAACTCAACTTTAACAACGTTGAGCAGATGAAAAAATATACTCAAAACTTTACGGGCGGCTTGGCAGATTCTTGTTGGGCATACGCTGTTGGAAAACCGTCAGAAGAAGTTAAAAACTTAATGGACGTGACCAAGGAAGCTATGTACATTGGTATTGAAAAAGCTGTTGTAGGAAACCGTATTGGAGATATTGGAGCTGCTATTCAGGAATATGCTGAAAGTCGTGGTTACGGCGTTGTTCGTGATCTTGTAGGCCACGGTGTTGGTCCAACTATGCATGAAGAACCAATGGTTCCTAACTATGGTATCGCAGGTCGCGGTCTCCGCCTTCGTGAAGGCATGGTTTTGACAATCGAACCTATGATCAATACAGGTGATTGGGAAATCGATACAGATATGAAAACAGGTTGGGCACATAAAACAATCGATGGTGGACTATCATGTCAGTACGAGCATCAGTTTGTTATTACTAAAGATGGGCCTGTAATCTTGACAAGTCAAGGTGAAGAGGGAACTTATTAATCAAAAAAGGAGCTCAGCTCCTTTTTTGATTCTTTCAAGTTGAAAATTAATTTGCGTAGCGGATTTCTTACAAACGTTTTCTTTTATAGTAAAATAATAGATAATTATATGAAAGAAGGTTCTTAATTGGAAAGTATTTTATTTTTTATTTCAGTCTTTATAGCTGGGGTCTTGTCATTCTTTTCTCCCTGTATCTTTCCCTTGTTACCAGTCTACGCAGGTATTCTGCTAGATGATCAAGAGAAGTCAAAGACATTTCGTTTTTGGGGTAAAGATGTTGCCTGGTCAGGATTGATTCGGACACTCTGTTTCATTGCGGGTATCTCTCTCATCTTCTTTATTCTTGGATTTGGAGCAGGATTCCTTGGGAATTTACTTTATGCTGACTGGTTCCGTTATGTCATGGGAATCATGATTATTATACTGGGTTTGCATCAGATGGAAATTCTTCACTTACAAAAATTAGAGGTACAAAAAACAGTAACATTTAAGCAAAAACAGTCTAGCAAATATTTGTCGGCCTTTTTACTGGGTATCAGCTTCAGCTTTGGCTGGACTCCATGTATAGGCCCAGTTTTAAGTTCTGTTTTAGCATTGGCTGCCTCAGGGGGAAATGGAGCTCTTCAGGGGGCCTTATTAACCCTCATTTACACTCTCGGAATGGCGCTTCCATTTTTAGTTCTGGCCTTGGCATCAGGTCTTGTCATGCCTTATTTTAGTAGAATCAAATCCCACATACTTTTATTGAAGAAAATTGGTGGTTTATTGATTATTCTCATGGGAATTTTATTAATGTTGGGACAGTTAAATGTCTTATCTGGAATATTAGGATAAAAGGAGTTATCTATGAAAAAAATTATCTATTTTGGGCTTAGTTTCTTGTCTCTCTTTCTTCTGATTGCTTGTGGCAAGGAAGAGAAAAAATCAAGTCAAGAAAATCAAACGACTCAGACACAGCAGCAAGCAACTGTGAAGCAAGTGGCTGTAGGAGCAGAAGCACCTGATTTTACGCTTCAATCAATGGATGGAAAAGAAGTGAAATTATCTGATTTTAAAGGTAAAAAAGTTTATCTTAAATTTTGGGCATCTTGGTGTGGACCATGTAAGAAGAGTATGCCAGAATTGATGGAGCTTGCTGCTAAGGAAGATCGTGATTTCGAAATTTTATCTGTCATTGCTCCAGGGCTTCAAGGTGAAAAAACGATAGACCAATTTCCAAAGTGGTTTGAAGAACAAGGTTATAAAGACATCCCAGTTTTATATGATACAAAAGGAGCTGTTTTTCAAGATTATCAAATTCGAAGCATCCCTACAGAGTATCTAATTGATTCACAGGGTAAAATTGCTAAGATTCAATTAGGTGCGATTAGTAACGCAGATGCAGAAGCGGCTTTTGCTCAAATGAAATAAAGTAACGAAATATAAAAATGTCTAGACAAATCGTCTAGACATTTTTTCTAACATAAATTAGTTTTTTGAAGCTGCTTGGAATTCAGGTTTTTTCCAAGCTTCATCAATAATAGCTTGCAATTCTTTTGCTGAAGCTTGCATTTTTTGAGTTTCAGCATCGTTCAATGGGATGTTAACTGGACGAACGATACCATGTGCACCAACGATAGCTGGTTGACCGATAAAGACGTTTTCAACTCCGTATTGACCTTCTTGGAATACTGAAAGTGGAAGAACTGCATTTTCATCATCAAGGATAGCTTTTGTGATACGAGCAAGGGCTACTGCGATACCGTAGTATGTTGCACCTTTTTTGTTGATAATTGAGTAAGCAGCGTCACGAACTGAGATGAAGAGTTCTACAAGGTCCGCTTCATCCAAGTCACGGTTAGCTTGCAACCATTGTTCCAATTTTACACCGGCAACGTTAGCGTGTGACCAAACGGCAAACTCAGAGTCACCGTGTTCACCCATGATGTAGGCGTGAACTGAACGAGCATCAACGCCGATTTTTTCAGCAAGTGCTTGACGGAAACGAGCTGAGTCAAGTGAAGTACCTGAACCGATAACACGTTCTTTAGGGAATCCTGAGAATTTCCAAGTTGAGTAAGTCAAAACGTCAACTGGGTTAGCAGCAACAAGGAAGATACCGTCGAAACCAGAAGCAACAACTTGTTCAACGATTGATTTGTTGATAGCAAGGTTTTTACCAACAAGGTCAAGACGAGTTTCACCTGGTTTTTGTGGAGCACCAGCAGTGATAACTACAAGGTCAGCATCCGCACAATCTTCATACTTAGCTGCATAAATTTTCTTAGGTGAAGTAAAAGCAAGCGCGTGGCTAAGGTCTTCAGCATCACCAACAGCTTTTTCAAACAATTGAGGAATTTCAATGATACCGAGTTCTTGTGCAATTCCTTGGTTAACAAGAGCAAAAGCGTATGATGATCCTACGGCACCGTCACCGACAAGGATAACTTTTTTGTGTTGTTTAGTTAATGTCATTTGTCTAAACATCTCCTTCATTTTTTAAGGGCTTCCCCCGTTTAGTTCAATTCTATCACTTTTAAATAGCTTTGTCACGGATATAACATCCACTTGCTCATGTAAACGTTTTAGTCGGATTGGAAGACTGAAATCTAGGTCAAACTATGGTATAATATATCTAGTTACTAATAGTGAAATGAGGCATTTGTTAATGCAAGATAAAAATTTAGTGAATGTCAATCTGACAAAGGAGATGAAGACCAGCTTTATCGACTACGCCATGAGTGTTATCGTATCGCGGGCCCTTCCTGATGTTCGAGATGGGTTGAAACCAGTTCATCGTCGTATTTTATACGGTATGAACGAATTGGGTGTGACACCAGATAAACCTCATAAGAAATCTGCCCGTATTACAGGGGATGTCATGGGTAAATACCACCCGCACGGTGACTCATCTATCTACGAAGCTATGGTTCGTATGGCGCAATGGTGGAGTTACCGTTACATGCTTGTAGATGGGCATGGGAACTTTGGTTCCATGGATGGTGATGGTGCCGCAGCTCAGCGTTATACTGAAGCGCGTATGAGCAAGATTGCACTTGAGATGCTTCGTGATATCAATAAAAATACCGTTGATTTTGTTGATAACTATGATGCCAATGAACGTGAACCTGTTGTTTTACCAGCTCGTTTCCCAAATCTTTTGGTCAATGGTGCTACAGGTATTGCCGTTGGTATGGCGACCAATATTCCGCCACATAACTTGGGTGAAACCATTGATGCTGTTAAGTTAGTGATGGATAATCCAGAAGTCACAACCAAGGAATTAATGGAAGTTCTTCCTGGTCCAGATTTTCCAACTGGTGCCCTTGTTATGGGGAAATCAGGTATTCATAAGGCCTACGAAACTGGTAAGGGTTCGATTATTCTTCGTTCCCGTACAGAAATCGAGGAAACAAAAACTGGTCGCGAACGTATCGTTGTAACAGAATTTCCATACATGGTTAATAAGACCAAAGTCCATGAACATATTGTGCGTTTAGTTCAAGAAAAACGTATCGAAGGTATTACAGCTGTTCGTGACGAATCTAACCGTGAGGGTGTTCGCTTTGTTATCGAAGTGAAGCGTGATGCCTCTGCCAATGTTATCTTGAACAACTTGTTCAAAATGACTCAAATGCAAACTAGCTTTGGATTTAACATGCTGGCTATCCAGAATGGTGTACCAAAGATTCTTTCTCTTCGTCAAATCTTGGATGCCTATATTGAGCACCAAAAAGAAGTAGTGACTCGTCGTACTCAATTTGACAAAGAGAAAGCTGAAGCGCGTGCACACATCTTAGAAGGTTTGTTAATTGCTCTGGACCATATTGATGAAGTTATTCGTATCATTCGTGCCAGTGAAACGGATGCAGAAGCCCAAGCTGAATTGATAAGCAAGTTTAAGTTATCTGAACGTCAAAGTCAAGCAATTCTCGATATGCGTCTTCGTCGTTTGACAGGTTTGGAACGTGACAAGATTCAGTCAGAATATGATGAACTTATTGCTTTGATTGCTGACTTGGCAGACATTCTTGCAAAACCAGAACGCGTAGCGCAAATCATCAAGGAAGAATTGGATGAGGTCAAACGTAAGTTTGGCGATCCACGTCGTACTGAGTTGATGGTTGGTGAAGTCTTGACACTTGAAGATGAAGACTTGATTGAAGAATCTGATGTTCTCATCACTCTATCAAACAAAGGCTACATCAAACGTTTGGACCAAGACGAATTTACAGCTCAAAAACGAGGTGGACGTGGCGTTCAAGGAACTGGAGTCAAGGATGATGATTTTGTCCGTGAGTTGGTTTCGACCAGCACTCATGATCATTTGCTCTTCTTTACCAATAAAGGACGTGTCTATCGTCTTAAGGGATATGAAATTCCAGAATATGGTCGCACTGCTAAGGGCTTGCCAGTTGTCAATCTTCTGAAACTAGACGAAGGGGAAAGCATTCAAACTATTATCAATGTTGAATCAGAACGTAGTGATGATGCCTATCTCTTCTTTACAACTCGCGCAGGTATTGTCAAAAGAACCAGTGTCAAAGAATTTGCCAACATTCGTCAAAATGGTCTCAAAGCCTTGAATCTGAAAGACGAGGATGAGTTGATTAATGTCTTACTAACTGAAAAAGACACAGATATCATCATCGGAACCAGATTAGGTTATGCAGTTCGTTTCAATCAGTCTTCAGTTCGTAGCATGAGTCGTATTGCCACTGGTGTTAAAGGGGTAAACCTTCGTGAAGGTGATGCAGTAGTGGGAGCGAGAGTGATCACTGACCAAGATGAAGTCCTTATCATAACTGAAAAAGGATACGGTAAGCGTACAGTTGCGACTGAATACCCAACAAAAGGTCGTGCCGGTAAGGGAATGAAAACAGCCAATGTTACCGAGAAAAATGGTCCTCTGGCTGGTCTCTTAACAGTAAAAGGGGACGAAGATCTGATGATTATCACTGACACAGGTGTTATGATTCGAACCAATGTTGCCAATATTTCACAAACGGGACGTTCAACTATGGGAGTAAAAGTGATGCGTCTAGATCAGGATGCTAAGATTGTGACTTTTACAAGTGTTGCAGCAGCAGAAAAAGAAGAAGTTGGGGCAGAACAGGAAACAGAAAGTGAAGCATAATGTCTCAAAAAAAGAATCAAAGTAAAAAAAATAAACGTAAGAATCTACTGATTAACATACTGGCAGGATTCCTAATCTTGTTATCTATCGCTTTAATCTTCAATGCCAATATTCGTGATATGTTCATGATTTGGAACACTAATAAGTATCAGGTCAGTCAAGTAACTAAGGAAGAGATTGAGGAGAATAAAGAAACAGAAGGAAATTTCGATTTTGATTCTGTAAAATCACTTTCCTCGGAGGCAGTCCTATCAGCTCAGTGGAATTCTCAGCAACTTCCGGTTATTGGAGGTATTGCCATTCCAGAGCTTGAAATGAATCTGCCAATATTTAAGGGACTCGATAATGTTAACCTCTTTTATGGTGCTGGGACAATGAAAGCCAATCAGGTAATGGGGGAAGGAAATTATTCTCTAGCAAGTCACCGTATCTTTGCAGGTGAAAATGCAGATAAGAAATTATTCTCTCCTCTTGCTCGCGCTGAGAAAGGGATGAAAATTTATCTCACTGATAAAGAGAAAGTCTATACATACGAGATTGAAGAAGTTAAAATTGTAACTCCTGATCGCGTAGACGTAATTGACGAACGTGATGGGATTAAAGAGATTACCTTGGTAACCTGTGAAGATGCTAATGCAGTTGAGAGAATTATCGTTAAAGGGAATTTGACGGAGATAAAATCTTATGCAGAAACTCCATCAGATATCTTAGAAGCCTTTAATAAACCCTATAAACAATTTTATGAATAGTAGAAGAGGTTGGGACAAAAGAGCCCGACCTCATTTTTTATTAGCAATCAAACTTTGACGCGGTAGCTGATTGAACTTTTTGTTCGTCTTTTAGACTCCAAAAAGCTCCTAATCATCCTCGCGGGGCTGGGACTACGAAATCGAGACTTTGTTTATCGATTTCTGTCCCACCGCCTTTTCTTGTCAATTTCAGAAAATAGAGCTAAATTCCCAAACTAAGTTCCACCGCTAGTAG
>NZ_KV807684.1:0-12126 GCF_001812125.1 Streptococcus sp. HMSC071D03 | reverse complement strand
AGGGTAAAAGTGCACTCATGATGTTTGACAAACAAGCCAACCTCAAGTACAAGTTTGGGAATCGACATTTCTGGTCGGAAGGTTATTATGTGAGTACAGTAGAGCTTAATGAAGCCACAATAAGGAAATACATCCAAAATCAGGAAAAGCAAGATATAGCACTAGATAAATTAAGTGTGAAATAATATGAGGATCCCTTTAGGGATAGTGGTAAGTAATACTAAAGCCTCTTTGAGAGGCAAGTGACGAGTCAAGAGCAATGAGGCTTGAACAACGTGAAAGCCAGCGTCTTTAGGCGCTGGCTGGTAATTTGGGCTTATAGCCCTGGGGCAAACCACCCGTTAGACGGGTGGTTATGATTTGTATTTTTAGCTTAAGTTTGGGGAATCATCATAACTATTATAGTAGGCTAAATAAAGAATAGTTCATTTCGACTTCTAAAACATTGCTAGAAATTGATTTGACTCCCCTAATCAATTTGTTTATATCTTATTTCAATCCACTATATTTAACTTAAGTCAACATTTAAAATTAAAACTGACAAGTAGCTATATAAAAATTAGAGTATTATGAACAGAATATATCTTTTCTCCATTTTACTTAACTAATAAGTGTTGTATTTTATGATAGAAAAGTGTTTTCTTCAATGTCTATCTTGATTTTTTGAGTATCCTAAAAGGTTATGCTATACTAGAAATATGTTAGATTTGGAGAAATATGGTGTGACCATGTGGGAAGAGGACAAGATTCTTTCTTTCCGTCAAAAATTATTAGCCTGGTATGACGAAAACAAGCGTGATTTACCCTGGAGACGAAGCAAGAATCCTTATCATATCTGGGTATCTGAAATTATGTTGCAGCAGACTCGAGTTGATACCGTCATTCCCTATTATGAACGTTTTTTGGACTGGTTTCCGACTGTTGAAAGCTTAGCAAATGCAGCTGAGGAACGCTTATTAAAAGCTTGGGAAGGACTTGGCTATTATTCTCGTGTCCGCAATATGCAAACAGCTGCTCAACAGATTATGAGTGAATTTGAAGGCAAGTTTCCGTCAACTTATGCAGGTATTTCAAGCTTAAAAGGGATTGGTCCTTATACAGCTGGTGCAATTTCTAGTATTGCCTTTAACCTTCCACAGCCTGCAGTAGATGGCAATGTCATGCGTGTTTTGGCACGTTTGTTTGAAGTCAATCATGATATTGGAAATCCTAGCAATCGAAAAATATTTCAAGCGATGATGGAAGTTCTAATAGATCCTGATCGTCCAGGTGATTTCAATCAGGCTTTGATGGATTTAGGTTCAGATATTGAGGCTCCTGTTAATCCAAGACCTGAGGAGAGTCCTGTTAAGGAGTTCAGTGCTGCTTACCAACATGGGACCATGGATCGCTATCCCATTAAGGCTCCAAAGAAAAAGCCAGTTCCTATTTTTCTAAAGGCTCTTGTAGTGCAAAATAGTCAGGGTCAGTTTCTATTAGAAAAGAATGAGAGTGAAAAACTCTTGGCTGGTTTTTGGCATTTTCCCTTGATTGAAGTTGATGACTTCTCAGACCAGACTCAGGACTTGGACCTTTTTAGTCAAGTAGCGGAATCAATTTTACAGCTTGGACCATCTCCACAGGAGAGTTTTGAACAAGACTATGATTTAGAAGTTGATTGGAAAGATCTACGTTTTGAAGAGGTCAAGCATGTTTTTAGCCATCGTAAATGGCATATCCAGATAATTGCAGGGCGAGTTGCTGAGTCGCAGGAATACGCTGATAGAGAAGTCCTTTGGTTACGTCCAGAAGAATTTAGCAATTATCCCCTAGCCAAACCTCAACAAAAGATCTGGCAAGCCTACTTGAAAAGAAGCTGATAGTATCGGTCTTTCGTGTCTTCTTTACATTTTTTTGGTATAATGAGATAAGGAAAAAGGTGACTAAATGAAAAAAATACTAATTGTAGATGATGAAAAACCCATCTCAGATATTATAAAATTTAATATGACCAAGGAAGGTTATGAAGTTGTAACTGCTTTTAATGGTCGTGAAGCTCTTGAACAATTTGAAGCTGAGAAACCAGATATTATTATCTTGGATTTGATGCTTCCAGAGATTGATGGACTTGAAGTCGCAAAAACTATTCGTAAGACAAGTAGTGTTCCTATTATCATGCTTTCAGCAAAGGATAGCGAGTTTGATAAGGTTATTGGGCTTGAACTTGGAGCGGATGACTATGTAACCAAGCCATTTTCAAATCGTGAACTACAGGCCCGTGTTAAAGCTCTTCTCCGTCGTACAGATATTGTTTCAGTTGATAGCCAAGAATCTGAAACGAAATTACAAAGTCTGCAGATTGGTGATTTGGAGATTTTACCAGATGCCTACGTGGCTAAGAAATATGGTGAGGAGTTAGACCTAACCCACCGCGAATTTGAACTCTTGCATCATTTAGCTTCTCATCTTGGACAAGTTATTACTCGAGAACATCTTCTTGAAACTGTTTGGGGATATGACTATTTTGGAGATGTCCGTACAGTTGATGTAACCATTAGACGTTTGCGCGAGAAGATTGAAGATACACCAAGCAGACCCGAATACATCCTAACTCGTCGTGGAGTGGGATATTATATGAGAAATAATGATTGAAGTAATTAGACAAACAATTTTGACGAGCGACTTTATCTTTATCCTCATCTTAATTGGCTTTATTCTGTTAGTGTCTTTTCTCTTGCTTGAGAGTCGTCGTGATAATATTCGTTTGAGGCAGATCAATCAGAAAATAAAAGATTTGATTGATGGTGATTATTCTCAGGTTTTGGATATGCAGGGAAGTTCAGAGATTACCAATATCACCAACAATCTTAATGACTTATCTGAAGTCATTCGTCTGACTCAGGAAAATCTGGAACAAGAGAGTAAAAGGTTGCATAGTATCCTGTCCTACATGACAGACGGAGTGCTTGCAACCAATCGTCGTGGTCAGATTATCATGATCAATGATATGGCCAAGAGACAACTTGGAGTTGAAAGGGATGATGCTCTTAATCAAAATATCTTAGAGTTACTCAAGATTGAAGAAGAGTATGAGCTGAGAGAACTTATTACTCAGAGCCCTGAGTTGATGATTTATTCGCAGAATCTTAATGGCGAATATATCAGTTTGCGCGTTCGTTTTGCCTTGATTCGTAGAGAGTCTGGCTTTATCTCTGGTTTAGTAGCAGTTCTACATGATACGACTGAACAAGAGAAGGAAGAACGTGAGAGAAGGCTTTTCGTTTCGAACGTTAGTCATGAGTTGCGTACACCCTTGACCAGTGTAAAATCCTATCTTGAGGCCTTGGACGAAGGAGCGCTGACAGAACCGGTTGCTCCAGACTTTATCAAGGTTTCTTTGGATGAAACCAACCGTATGATGCGGATGGTGACGGACCTCTTGCATCTATCACGGATTGACAACGCAACTAGTCACTTAGATGTTGAATTGATTAACTTTACGGCCTTTATCACCTTTATCCTTAATCGTTTTGATAAAATGAAAAGTCAAGATGAGGAGAAGAAGTACGAGTTGGTGAGAGATTATCCGATTACTTCTGTTTGGATTGAGATTGATACGGATAAGATGACCCAGGTGATTGACAATATCCTGAATAACGCCATCAAATATTCACCAGATGGTGGAAAAATCACTGTAAGCATGAAGACTACAGATGATCAGATGATTTTATCAATTTCGGACCAAGGGCTTGGGATTCCTAAAGAAGATTTACCGAAGATTTTTGACCGTTTTTACAGGGTTGATAAGGCTAGAAGTCGTGCCCAAGGTGGAACAGGACTAGGATTAGCTATTGCTAAGGAAATCATCAAGCAACATAAGGGCTTTATCTGGGCTAAGAGTGAATATGGCAAGGGATCTACTTTTACCATCGTACTTCCATACGATAAAGATGCCGTCAAAGAAGAGATTTGGGAGGATGAACTAGAAGACTAGAATGAGTGATATCGGTTTTAAATACAGTATTTTAGCATCGGGTTCCAGTGGAAATTCATTTTACTTGGAAACACCAAAAAAGAAAATTTTAGTAGATGCGGGACTATCTGGCAAAAAAATTACAAGCCTATTGAGTGAAATCAATCGTAAACCAGAGGATTTGGATGCTATCTTGATAACCCATGAGCATTCAGACCATATCCACGGCGTGGGCGTTCTGGCTCGTAAGTACGGCATGGATCTTTACGCCAATGAGGAAACTTGGCAGGCTATGGAAAATAGTAAGTATCTTGGTAAGGTTGACTCGTCGCAAAAGCATATTTTCGAGATGGGAAAAACCAAAACCTTTGGCGACATCGATATTGAGAGCTTTGGTGTGAGTCATGATGCAGTCGCTCCCCAGTTTTATCGTTTTATGAAGGATGATAAGAGCTTTGTCATGCTGACGGATACAGGCTATGTTAGTGATCGTATGGCTGGCATTGTCGAGAATGCAGATGGCTATCTGATCGAGTCAAATCATGATGTGGAAATCCTGCGAGCAGGATCCTACGCATGGCGACTCAAACAACGCATCCTGTCTGATCTTGGACATCTCTCAAATGAGGATGGAGCAGACGCTATGATTCGCACTCTAGGAAATCGTACCAAGAAGATTTACCTAGGCCATTTGTCTAAGGAAAATAATATCAAGGAGCTAGCCCACATGACCATGGTCAATCAGTTAGCTCAGGCAGATCTGGGGGTAGGAGTAGACTTTCAAGTTTACGATACTTCACCAGACACCGCAACACCATTGACTGAGATATAAAAAAGAAGGCCTATGCCTTCTTTTTTATAGACTATTTTACAACCCAGCAAATTCTTTGATTTCTTGAGCTGACATTGAAGAGTCACAACGGACATTGATTTGTCCATTTTTAACATGAACAAAGCCTGGTACAGTTGGGATTTCATAGCGTGAGCGGAAGTCTTGTAAAGCTTCAAGTTGGCTTGGTTCTTCACTATTGATGAAGTAGATATGTGCATTTGTTTCAGCTACCACACCTGCTAATGTACCTGCAAATTTACGGCAGTAAGGGCAAGTTTTGCGGCCGATAAAGAAAGTTGCTGTTTCTTGATTGTCGAGCGCTTCTTGAGCAC
The DNA here is from genome assembly GCF_001812125.1 of Streptococcus sp. HMSC071D03. Classification (NCBI taxonomy): domain Bacteria; kingdom Bacillati; phylum Bacillota; class Bacilli; order Lactobacillales; family Streptococcaceae; genus Streptococcus; species Streptococcus sp. HMSC071D03. The sequence goes on along the minus strand of NZ_KV807684.1, from coordinate 7,010 downwards.
GCGCAACTGTTGTCACTTCAAGATCTTTGATGTTTTCTAAAAATTGTTCCATGAGAATACCTCGCTTTTTTTGATAAGACTAGTATGCCATAAAAATGCTAAAAATGCTTAGTTTTGATACGAAAAAAAGATGAGATTGGTTGGTCTCATCTTTTATAGGACTTTATTTTACAAAAGCATTGATTTCTGCTTCGATGTTAGCAATCTTAGCTTGTGATTCTTCGTTGGTTTCACCTACAACTGCAATGTAGAACTTGATTTTTGGTTCTGTGCCTGAAGGGCGAACGGCAATCCATGAACCGTCAGCAAGTGTGTATTTCAACACATCACTTGGAGGAGTTGTTAAGTTTGTAACAGTACCGTCAGCGGCAGTAGAAGTTTGAGCCTTGAAGTCTTCTACGACAGTGATAGCTGTTGTGTTCCATTCTTTTGGAGCATTGTTACGGAATTTAGCCATAATAGCTTTGATTTGTTCGGCACCATCGACACCTGAAAGGGTAACAGAGATTGTCTTTTCAGCGTAGTAACCATATTCTTTGTAGATTTCTTCGATACCGTCAGCAAGAGTCAAACCACGAGAACGGTAGTAAGCAGCAAGTTCAGCAACGACAAGGACAGCTTGGATAGCATCTTTGTCACGCACGAATGGTTTAATCAAGTAACCGAAACTTTCTTCAAATCCCATCATGTAAGTGTGATTGTGTTTTTCTTCGAATTCTTGGATTTTTTCAGCGATGAATTTGAAACCAGTCAGGACGTTGAACATAGTTGCGCCGTAGCTTTCAGCAATCTTCGTTACCAAGTCAGTTGATACGATAGATTTGCAAAGGGCTGCATTTTCTGGAAGAGTTCCAGCGTTTTTGTGGGCTTCCAAGATGTATTTAGCCATGATAGCACCGATTTGGTTACCTGAAAGGTTAAGATAGCTACCGTCTTTTTGAAGGACTTCAACACCAACACGGTCAGCGTCAGGGTCAGTTGCAACAAGCACATCAGCGCCTACTTGGCGACCAAGTTCTTCTGCAAGTGCAAAGGCTGCTTGGCTTTCTGGGTTTGGAGATTTAACAGTTGAGAAGTCTGGGTCTGGAGTTGCTTGAGCTTCTACGACTTGAACAGAGTCAAATCCTGCTTGGGCAAGAGCACGACGAGCCAACATTTCACCAGTACCATGAAGTGGTGTGTAGACAATCTTCATGTCTTTACCAAATTCTTCAATCAAGGCTGGGTTGATGTTTACGTCTTTGACTTCTTTGAGGTATTCTACATCGACAGCTTCGCCGATAACTTCAATCAAGCCAGAAGCTTTTTCAGCTTCCACATCAGCAACCTCAACTGCAAATGGATTTTCGATTGCACGGATATAAGTAGTCAAAGCGTCCGCGTCGTGTGGAGGCATTTGTCCACCGTCTTCACCGTAAACCTTGTAACCGTTAAATGGAGCAGGGTTATGGCTAGCTGTGATCATGATACCTGCGAAACAGTTGAGGTGACGAACGGCAAATGAAAGTTCTGGAGTTGGACGAAGGCTTTCAAATACGTAAGATTTGATGCCGTGTTTAGCAAGAACTGCCGCAGATTCAAAGGCAAACTCAGGTGAGAAGTGACGGCTATCGTAGGCAATTGCTACACCGCGTTCTTTTTCGTTTCCACCTTTTGACTCAATCAAACGAGCCAATCCCTCAGTAGCTTGACGAACAACGTAGATGTTGATGCGATTTGTACCAGCGCCAATCAAGCCACGCATACCTGCAGTACCAAATTCAAGATTTGTATAGAAGGCATCTTCCTTAGTTTTTTCGTCCATATTTTCCAAATCTTGACGAAGGTAGTCTGGAAGCTCCGCAAAATCAACCCATTTCTGGTAATTCTCTTGGTAAGACATTAAAATTCTCCTTTTTATAAATTGTTCTAACCGTTCACATTATAGCACTTTTTAGCGTTTTAGTAAAACGGTAGCATAATTTTCAGAAAAGTAGTGACATATGCCTGTTTATCGAGTCTTGAATGCCTTAGGGAAACATGCTATACTACTTGTATGATTATTTTACAAGCTAATAAAATTGAACGTTCTTTTGCAGGAGAGGTTCTTTTTGATAATATAAACCTACAAGTGGATGAAAGAGACCGAATTGCCCTCGTTGGAAAAAATGGTGCAGGAAAGTCTACATTACTCAAGATATTGGTTGGAGAAGAGGAGCCAACCACTGGTGAAATCAATAAGAAAAAAGATATTTCCCTCTCTTATCTCGCACAGGATAGTCTCTTTGAGTCTGAAAACACTATTTACGATGAAATGCTACATGTATTTGATGACTTGCGTCGTACTGAAAGACAACTTCGACAGATGGAGTTGGAAATGGGGGAAAAGACTGGTGCAGAATTAGACAAACTTATGTCTGACTATGATCGCCTATCAGAAAATTTCCGTCAGGTTGGAGGATTTACCTATGAAGCCGATATTCGCTCTATCTTAAATGGTTTCAAGTTTGACGAATCTATGTGGCAGATGCGAATCGCTGAGCTTTCCGGTGGTCAAAATACCCGTCTAGCGCTAGCCAAAATGCTTCTTGAAAAGCCTAATCTCTTGGTCTTGGACGAGCCGACTAACCACCTAGATATTGAAACTATTGCCTGGTTAGAAAACTATTTGGTCAACTACAGTGGTGCCTTGATTATCGTCAGCCATGACCGTTATTTCCTCGATAAGGTTGCGACCATAACACTCGACTTAACCAAACATTCTTTAGATAGATATGTAGGAAACTACTCAAGTTTTGTGGAGCAGAAGGAACAGAAGCTCGCAACTGAAGCCAAAAACTACGAAAAGCAGCAGAAGGAAATTGCTGCCTTAGAAGACTTTGTTAACCGAAATCTTGTTCGAGCATCGACAACCAAACGAGCCCAATCTCGACGCAAACAATTAGAAAAAATGGAGCGTTTGGACAAGCCTGAAGCTGGGAAAAAGTCAGCTAATATGACCTTCCATTCTGATAGGGTATCTGGTAATGTCGTTTTGACAGTTGAAAATGCTGCTATTGGCTATGATGGTGAAATCTTATCAGAGCCAATCAACCTTGATCTTCGTAAGATGAATGCCATTGCTATAGTTGGTCCTAACGGTATTGGAAAATCAACCTTTATAAAATCCATTGTGGACCAGATTCCCTTTATCAAGGGTGAGAAGCGCTTTGGTGCTAATGTTGAGGTTGGTTACTATGACCAGACTCAGAGTAAACTGACACCGAGCAATACAGTCTTAGACGAACTCTGGAATGATTTCAAGCTGACTCCTGAACTAGAAATTCGTAATCGTCTAGGTGCCTTCCTATTCTCAGGTGATGATGTTAAAAAATCAGTTGGCATGCTTTCAGGTGGAGAGAAAGCTCGTTTGCTTTTGGCTAAATTGTCTATGGAAAACAACAACTTTCTGATCCTTGACGAGCCGACCAACCACTTGGATATTGATAGCAAGGAAGTGCTAGAAAATGCCTTGATTGACTTCGATGGAACTCTTCTATTCGTCAGCCACGACCGTTACTTTATCAATCGTGTGGCCACTCATGTGTTGGAATTATCTGAGAACGGGTCAACCCTTTATCTAGGTGATTATGACTATTATGTTGATAAAAAAGCAGAGCTAGCAGCTAGCCAAGCGGAAGAAGCGGCAGCTGTTAGCCAAGAAAATGAGGTTTCTCCAGTTAATGACTACCAAGCTCAAAAGGAAAGTCAAAAAGAACTTCGTAAGTTAATGAGACAAATTGAAAGTCTTGAGACAGAAATCGAAGAACTGGAAACTCAAGCCCAAGCTATCTCTGAACAAATGCATACCACCAATGATGCAGATGAACTCATGCAATTACAAGCAGAACTGGATAAAATTAGCCAGCGTCAAGAAGAAGCAATGCTAGAGTGGGAAGAATTATCGGAGCAGGTGTAAGATGGAAAATCTTGGAAAAGTTTTTCGTGAATTTCGAATCAGTAAAAATTACTCTCTAAAAGAAGCTGCAGGAGAGGCCTGTTCGACCTCCCAATTATCCCGCTTTGAATTGGGGGAGTCGGATCTGGCTGCATCTCGTTTCTTTGAAATATTAGATAATATTCACGTGACGATTGAGAATTTTATGGATAAGACTAGAAATTTTCAACATCATGAGCATGTCGGCTTGATGGCTCAGATTATTCCACTTTACTACTCAAATGATATTGAAGGTTTTCAAAAACTTCAAGAAGAACAACTTGAAAAGGCTAAGAGTTCAACAAAACCCCTCTATTTTGAGCTGAACTGGATTTTGTTACAAGGTCTGATTTGTCAAAGAGATGCTAGCTTCACTATGAAGCAAGGTGATCTGGATAAGGTGGCAGATTATCTTTTCCAAACAGATGAATGGACCATGTATGAGTTGATCCTCTTTGGCAATCTCTATAGCTTTTATGATGTGGACTATGTTGCTCGACTTGGTAGAGAAGTGATGGAGAGGGAGGATTTCTACAAAGAAATTGGACGCCATCGAAAACTGGTCTTGATTTTAGCCCTTAATTGTTACCAGCATTGTTTAGAACATCTTGCTTTTGAAAATGCCAGCTACTTTGAAGCGTATATAGTGAAGATCATAGGTAAGAGCATCAAACTCTATGAGCGTAATGTTTTCCACTTTCTTAAAGGCTTTTCCCTTTATCAGAAGGGCCAAAAAGAAGAAGGCTGTAGCCAAATGCAAGAGGCCATGCGTATTTTTGTCCTACTAGGTCTTCCAGAGCAGGTAGCCTACTATCAGGAACATTATGATAAATTTGTAAAAGATTAATTTTCCCAAATATGGGAAAAATGAGAAACTCCTCCAAGTTTTGATACAATAGTTTCAAAATTTGAGAGGAGTTTTTATGAATCGATACGCAGTACAGTTAATTAGTCGTGGAGCTATAAACAAGATAGGAAATATGCTCTATGATTATGGAAATAGTGTTTGGTTGGCATCGATGGGAACGATTGGGCAAACCGTTCTAGGGATTTATCAGATTTCTGAACTCGTTACATCCATTCTAGTTAATCCTTTTGGTGGAGTGATTTCAGACCGTTTTTCTCGTCGCAAGATTTTGATGACAACAGACTTGGTATGTGGGATTCTTTGTCTGGCCATTTCTTTTATCAGAAATGATAACTGGATGATTGGAGCTTTGATCTTTGCTAATATTGTTCAAGCCATTGCCTTTGCATTTTCTCGAACTGCCAATAAAGCTATTATCACAGAAGTTGTAGAAAAAGACGAGATAGTGACCTACAATTCACGCTTAGAGTTAGTTTTGCAGGTTGTAGGTGTTAGCTCTCCTGTGCTTTCTTTTCTTGTTTTACAATTTGCTAGTCTTCATATGACGCTCTTACTAGATGCTCTGACTTTTTTCATTGCTTTTGCTCTAGTCGCTTTACTTCCAAAAGAAGAACCAAAGGTTCAAGAGCAGAAGAGTTTCACCGGGAAAGATATTTTTGCAGATATCAAAGATGGCTTGCACTATATCAGGCATCAAAAAGAAATTTTCTTTCTCTTGTTAGTGGCTTCCAGCGTTAATTTCTTTTTTGCGGCCTTTGAATTTTTACTCCCTTTTTCAAATAAACTCTATGGTGTTGAAGGAGCCTATGCGACTATCTTAACCATGGGTGCAATTGGCTCAATAATTGGAGCACTGATAGCAAATAAATTTAAATCGAGTATGAATACACTTTTGTTCTTATTGATCCTCACAGGAGTAGGAGTTTTCATGATGGGCTTACCACTGCCTAATTTTCTTACTTTTTCCGGAAACCTAGTTTGTGAATTATTTATGACAGTTTTTAATATTCACTTCTTTACTCAGGTACAGACTAAAGTTGACGGAGACTATCTGGGGAGGGTATTGAGTACCATTTTTACACTGGCAATTCTCTTTATGCCGATTGCAAAAGGGTTAATGACCTTTCTACCAAGCGTTCATTTAGGTTCCTTTTTAATTATCGGTCTTGGAGTTATTTTACTTTCGTTGATATCGATAGTATATATTCAAAGACAGAAGAAGGATTCGAGTGAGCAAAACCAAAATTGAAGATGAAATTGAATAAATTAATTGTCTAACTTTTTGGGGTCAGTACACTTGAAGTCTTGATATTATGCGTTTTTTAATTTTAAAGACTTTTTAACTATTTTCTACGATTTGTTAAATTTATCAAGGTAAAAAAATGCTACAAGACAGTAGCCCTCCTGAAGTTTCTATCTTATTTTTAATACTAATTGAGTTATAAAAGGGCATGCTCAAATTACACCTCATCTGTATACAATAAAATGGACCAGGTGATAATTTTAGGGAATTGACCGATTACAATAGTATAGATCCGTAAATGCCATCTGCTTCAGTCTTTTTTTCTGTTAATGTAGTATAATAAAGGGTGTAGGGATTCTATTTTTTAATAGGATTTTTCCAAGTTAAGATTAGTCATTTTATGGAGTTAAAAGCTAGCTCAGAGGTGATAAAGTTGACTGAATTTAAGAGCTTATGAAAAATTGCGGGGAAGTATTGACCAACTCGCTCGTTTTACGGATAAATCTTTTGATCTTGTCCTTTGCCATAATGTTTTAGAATATATAGGTCCTAATGACCGAAAAGACTATATTCTGGAGTTCAAAAGAATTTTAAAAGATGATGGCTTGATTTCAATTATCAAGTATAATCAAGTTGGAAAAGTTCTACAAAGTGTTATTTTTGCTAATGATATCAATCAAGCATTTAGCTTACTCAATGGTGAAAACTTTGAGAGCCTATCTTTTGCAAGTGGTTCTACTTATACGATAGAGGAATTATTAGCTTTGTCTGGTCTTAAATTAGAAAACTATTTGGGGATTCGAACATTTTACAGTCTACAACCAAATGAATTTAAGAGTAAAGAAAACTGGTTAGAAGAAATGACAAAGATTGAACTTGCAGTATGTGATTTAAAACCTTATAAAGATATTAGACTTCCTGCGAAACTAGAATCCTAGTTCACG
>NZ_KV807683.1:0-10467 GCF_001812125.1 Streptococcus sp. HMSC071D03 | reverse complement strand
AAATACCTTGATATACTTGACAAATGGTAGAAAAGGACTCAGTCCTGTGCAATACAGAACTAAATCCTTTGGATAAATTAATTGTCTAACTTTTTGGGGTCAATACAGTATCAGGTATTGAACAACCTTGATACTATGCGTTTTATTGTGGGAAGATTTACTTGATTTTCTGCTGAAATTTAGTTTTTGCCCAGCCTCTTACTATTTTCTACAGTTATAAATCTTGTAAATCAACTATTTCCAAACCATTCTCTGTCAAACGGTAGATACTCCTACAGACTTCTTTTAAGAAACGTCGATCATGTGAAACAGTAACCAGACCACCAGGATAATTGGCAAAGAGTTTTCTGATTTCGGGTTGAGAAGTTGGAGAAAAGTTTCGTGTGGGTTCATCCAGAAGGAGAAAGTTTGGTTTCCGCAGAACTAAATTCAAAAGAAGGAGTTTGCCTTGTTGACCGCCGGATAAGGAGCGGATTTGGTGGTGCATTTCTGGATAACTGAAATTGAGACTGGCTAGGAAGGATTGGATTTTCTGTACTTCCTCTTTGTGTCCAGTTCGGCTGAGAAATTCTACTGGAGATAGATCCAATTGCAATGTTTCTTGGTAATTTTGTGGCATAAATCCAAGTGAAATCTCACTTTTGGCGCTTAGTAGTTGATGTAACTTGCCTAACAGAGTCGATTTGCCAACACCATTTGGTCCGATGATACCGATTTTATCTTGACCCCAAACAGTTAGTTGTAACTCCTGAGCCAAAACACGCTCACCAATGGACAAACTTTCCTTTTCCAGTCGAAGTAAGACTTTAGAAGCTGCTAATGGCTCTATATCTGAAAAGAAGAGTTGGATTTCTTCTTCTTCAAGTGGTTTCTGGGTCATGGACTGAGCTGCTTTTTCGTAGCGTTTTTCTTGAGAAAGAACATTTTTCATCTTTTTGGCTAATAGGCGCCCAGCAACATCATTTTTAGTATTTCGCAAGGCAGTTTCGACATTTTGCTTGACTCTGCGGTGTTTTTCCATTGTTTTGTTATAGGCCCTCTGGTCGTTAGCAGCTTGCTGGCTTTGTCTGGCAAAAATAGCCTTTCTCTGTTCACTATAGCGATCATAGTCTAAATGTTCAACTAGAGTTTCAGCCTCCTTTCGATGCTTGACCAGTCGCAAGTGGATAATGGTGTCTGCCGTTTGAGAGAGGAAGTCTTCATCATGAGAAATGAAAATAACGGTTTGTTTCATCTTCTGAATCTTACTTTTTAGCCAATCAACTGTCTCAATGTCCAGGTCATTTGAAGGTTCATCTAAAAATAGAATCTCAAAGGGTTTGGCTAATTCATGGATAAGCTGAATTTTCAAAGCTTCACCTCCCGAGAGGCTACCAATCTCTTGGTCACTAGCAAAACGACTGCTATCAAAGTGCAATTCCTCAGCTAAACGGTAGAGAATGCTGAAGTCCAAATCAGCAGACTCTAAAAAGAAGTAGTCCTGTAGAGATTTTTTCTTCAATTCTTCAGGGAGATGTTGGGGAATGTAGGCCAAGGACTGAAGGTCAGACTGGATTTCTCCACTGATTGAGAAATCAGCTAATCTTTCGCCCATTAAAGTTTTAAGTAAGGTTGATTTTCCATTTCCTTCTTCGCCGATAATAGCGACCTTTTCTCCGTCTTGGATAGTAATATTTAAATCGGAAATAAGGTCTCGTAAATCTTTGTTTTGAGTGATGGTTAGCTGGTTGATTTTTATCATCATGTTTCCCTTTCTAAATTTGGATAATACATAACAAAAGCTCTACTTTACCTAGTAGAGCCAATCGTCTATGTCAAAAAATCCTCTTTTAAAAGGGCTGAAAAAGCAGCAGAAAAAAGAGCACACAAAAAGAGACAGAAACAAGATCTACTAAATAAAGGTTCTTTATTTGATAGACTTAGTTGTTCATGTCTCCCTTACCTCCGAAAATTACTATGTTTATTTTATACCTTTTGGAACACTTTGTCAAAAGAAATGAGAAATTCAAATCTTTCTAGAAACCAAAAACAGGTCCATAGAGAGTCAAAACGTGTTTGACGTGATCGTAGTGGAATTTGTCATAGTTTCGCCAAGCTGTGCGAGCTTGATCATTCAGTTTAAGGGTGCCAAGTCCAATCAAGAGACTGGTATGTTGGTAAAATTTCTCCAGATCAACTAAGATAGAGTTATCGAGTTTCTCTGTCTTTTTAAGTTGTTTGAGTAACTCGTCAATATTTTGCTGCAAGCGTATATCATCAGGCAATCCTTGTTTGCAAGTTTGGTAAGCTTTGTTTAACTCGGAAATGAGTTGATAAGCTTCTAAGATTAGTTCTTTATCTTCCATATGAGCGTCCTCCTTTGCTCATGTATTGATGTCTATAGTATAGCACCAAAAACAAAAAATGTCATAGTAAATATATCAAAAAATAGTGAAAAATATTTAAAATGTTTAGATACCTTGTTTGAACTTTTTTCATGGTATAATCAAGATAGTAAATCTTTATGGAGGAAGTATGAAATTAAATATTCAAGAAATTCGTAAGCAGCCTGAAGGTTTGCACTTTGAGCAGACTTTAGACTTAGCAGCTGACTTGCGTGCCCGTAATCAAGAAATTTTAGATGTAAAAGATATTGTCGCTATTGGGAAAGTTCAGTACGAAGACCTTATGTTTTTCCTAGATTATCAGTTGTCATATACAATCGTCTTAGCCTCTAGCCGTAGCATGGAGCCGGTAGAATTGAAAGAGTCTTATCCAGTGACAGAAGTCTTTATGGAAGGTGCAACCAATCAACTGGACCAAGAAGTTCTAGATGATGACTTGGTCTTGCCTATCGAAAATGGGGAAATCGACCTGGCTGAAAGTGTCTCAGATAATATCTTGCTCAATATTCCTATCAAAGTCCTAACAGCTGAGGAAGAAGCTGGTCAGGGATTTGTTTCTGGAAATGACTGGCAAATCATGTCTGAGGAAGAGTATCAAGCCCAACAGGCAGTCAAGAAAGAAGAAAATAGTCCTTTTGCAGGTTTGCAAGGACTGTTTGACGGAGACGAATAGATGGTTTTATCCAAGAAACGTGCCCGTCATGTCATTGAGGAAATCATCGCTCTTTTTCCAGATGCAAAACCAAGTCTAGATTTTCGTAATCATTTTGAACTTCTGGTTGCTGTTATGCTGTCAGCTCAGACGACAGATGCGGCAGTCAACAAGGCTACACCAGGACTTTTTGCAGCTTTTCCAACCCCACAAACCATGGCAGAAGCCAGTGAGAGTGAGATTGCCTCGTATATTTCTCGCCTAGGCCTTTATCGCAATAAGGCTAAATTCCTCAAAAAATGTGCCCAACAACTCCTGGATGATTTTGACGGTCAAGTCCCTCAGACTAGAGAAGAATTAGAGAGTTTAGCAGGAGTTGGTCGTAAAACAGCCAACGTAGTTTTGAGCGTGGGATTCGGTATTCCAGCTTTTGCAGTAGATACTCACGTAGAGCGAATCTGTAAACACCACGATATTGTTAAAAAATCAGCTACACCCCTTGAGGTCGAAAAACGTGTCATGGATGTTTTGCCACCAGAAGAATGGCTTGCAGCCCATCAGGCTATGATTTACTTTGGTCGTGCTATCTGTCATCCGAAAAATCCAGAATGCGATCACTATCCACAGTTGTACGATTTTAGTTCGTTATAAAATTGATTTCTTGTGTTTTTTCTTGCATCGATTCCTGGTTTGTGTTATAGTAGTACCAATCAAATATTCCTTTAATCCTGTCCCGTGAGGCAGGCAAGGAGCTGAATCAAGTAGAAGGGTGGAGTCTCTGCTGTTTTGGTAGGGCTGGCTTAACTATATATTCTGAAGTCTCCTTGTTTAAGGAGACTTTTCTTTTTGGAGGTTTGTCATGAAGACAAAAGAAGTTGTAGACGAATTGACCGTCAAGCGAGCGATTACTCGAATTACCTATGAGATTATCGAGCGAAATAAAGATTTGAACAAGATTGTACTGGCTGGGATAAAAACACGCGGTGTCTTCATTGCCCACCGTATCCAAGAGCGATTGGAACAGTTGGAATCTATCTCAGTGCCAGTCGTTGAGTTAGATACCAAACCATTCCGTGACGATGTCAAAAGCGGTGAAGATACTTCTATAATCTCTGTTGATGTGACAGAACGTGAGGTCATCTTGGTGGACGATGTGCTTTACACAGGTCGGACCATCCGAGCAGCTATTGATAACATCGTAAGCCATGGTCGTCCTTCTCGTGTGAGTTTAGCTGTTCTAGTTGACCGCGGGCATAGAGAATTACCGATTCGTCCAGACTATGTAGGGAAAAATATCCCAACCAGTCGTTCAGAAGAAATCATCGTAGAGATGACTGAACTAGATGGACAAGATCGTGTTCTTATTACCGAAGAAGCTTAGATAGCCAAAGGAGTTAGCCATGTCAGAAAATCAACAAGCCATTCAACATGTAGTCTCAATGGAAGACCTTACTGTAGAACAAGTCATGAAATTGATTAAACGAGGGATCGAATTTAAAAATGGAGCAAAGGCTTCTTATGAAGACCAACACATCGTCTCTAATCTCTTCTTTGAGAGTTCGACTCGTACCCACAAATCTTTTGAAGTAGCAGAGATTAAACTGGGCCTTCACCTACTGGACTTCGATGTAAAAACAAGTTCAGTCAACAAGGGTGAAACACTCTACGATACAATTTTGACCTTGTCAGCCTTGGGAGTAGATGCCTGTGTCATCCGACACCCAGAGGTAGATTACTACAGAGAGTTGATCGATAGTCCGACGATTACGACTTCGATTATCAATGGTGGCGACGGTTCTGGGCAACATCCTAGCCAGAGCTTGCTTGATTTAATGACGATTTATGAAGAATTTGGACACTTCGAAGGACTCAAGGTAGCCATTGCTGGTGACCTTGACCATTCGCGTGTGGCTAAATCCAATATGCAAATCTTAAAACGCTTAGGAGCAGAACTCTACTTTGCTGGACCTGAGGAATGGAGAAGTCAAGAGTTTGCAGACTATGGACAGTTTGTAAGCATTGATGAAATCATTGACCAAGTTGATGTGATGATGTTTCTCCGTGTTCAACATGAGCGTCATGAAAGTGGAACAGTCTTTTCAAAAGAGGGCTATCATGCCCAGCATGGTTTGACTCAGGAACGTTACGATCGCTTGAAAGATAAAGCTATTCTGATGCATCCTGCTCCTGTAAATCGCGATGTTGAAATTGCTGATCACTTGGTCGAAGCACCAAAATCACGTATTGTTCAACAAATGACCAATGGTGTCTTTGTCAGAATGGCAATTTTAGAATCTGTATTGACTTACAGAAACGCAAAATAAGACACAAAACGTTAAAAGATGCCTGAGAGCATCCACGAGAGGTGAATTTATGACTAAACGACTTCTAGTTTTAGAAGATGGAACAATTTTTGAAGGAAAAGCCTTTGGGGCTGACATCGATGTAACTGGTGAAATTGTCTTTAATACCGGGATGACCGGTTATCAAGAATCCATTACGGATCAGTCTTATAATGGGCAAATTCTAACCTTTACTTATCCCTTGGTTGGAAATTATGGGATTAACCGTGATGACTACGAGTCTATCAGTCCAACCTGTAAAGGTGTAGTAGTATTTGAAGAAGCTCGTAGAGCCAGCAACTGGCGAAACCAGATGACACTGGATGAATTTTTGAAGTCTAAGAAAATCCCTGGTATTTCAGGTATTGATACACGTGCTTTGACAAAAATCATTCGCAAACATGGAACTATGAGAGCGACTCTGACACATGTTGGAGATAGTATCGATCACATCACAGATCAGCTTCAAGCAACTGTTCTACCAATTGATAATATCAAACAGGTTTCTACAAAAACTGCTTACCCAGCTCCAGGAGTAGGTTTAAGTGTGGTACTTGTAGACTTTGGTCTCAAGCATTCAATCTTAAGAGAGTTGTCTAAGAGAGATTGTAATGTAACGGTCGTTCCTTATACTACAACAGCAGAGGAAATCCTTCACTTAAATCCAGACGGAGTTATGTTGTCAAATGGACCGGGAAATCCAGCAGATGTACCAGAAGCACTCGATATGATTCGTGGTATTCTCGGGAAAATTCCAATCTTTGGTATTTGTATGGGGCACCAGCTCTTTGCGATGGCAAATGGTGCCAAAACCTATAAGATGAAATTTGGTCACCGTGGATTTAACCACGCTGTACGCGAAATTGCAACAGGGCGCGTGGACTTTACTAGTCAAAACCATGGATATGCAGTGAGTCGTGAAGATTTTCCAGAGCATTTGATGATTACTCATGAAGAAATCAATGACAAGTCAGTTGAAGGTGTACGTCACAGATACCAACCAGGTTTCTCTGTGCAATTCCACCCAGATGCTGCACCAGGTCCGCACGATGCAAGTTATCTATTTGACGAGTTCATCGAGATGATGGAAGCTTTTAAACAAGCAAACTAAAAACGAGTGTGAAATCGTCGGAGAATTTATGTAACTGAACACGGACGGAAAGCTCGGAATTTAGAGAACCCAACTCGGATTGTCAATCCTTCCTTGGTTTCTTAACATTCCATCGCTTTCTATTCGTCCTTTGTACCTTATTTAATGGCAACCTGAGAGTTGCCGAATAGAAAGGCAGGTCGTTTCTTTTAGTCGCTATCAGGCGAACTAAAAACTCCCTGCACTAGATTTTTTACCGAAAAAAATCGTTTCGCTAAAAAATCGTCGGAGAATTTATTTAATGGCAACCTGAGAGTTGCCGAATAGAAAGGAGAAGGGTGAGCCGTATTTGCTGAACTGAATACGGGCTACGGACGTTGCTAAAAAGATAGTTATTCCTAGAACTGACAGTTCTTCGTCATAACTCCTATTTTAGCTTTGTCCGCTTGACGCCCTTAATATCTTATAAATGCCTAAACGTACTGATATTCAAAAAATTATGGTGATTGGTTCTGGTCCGATTATTATTGGTCAGGCTGCTGAGTTTGACTATGCTGGGACTCAGGCTTGCTTGTCTTTGAAAGAGGAAGGTTATGAGGTTGTCTTGGTGAACTCAAACCCTGCAACTATCATGACTGATAAGGAAATTGCAGACAAGGTTTACATTGAGCCAATCACACTTGAGTTTGTAACTCGTATTCTCCGTAAGGAACGTCCAGATGCCTTGCTTCCAACACTTGGTGGGCAAACAGGGCTTAACATGGCCATGGAATTGTCTAAAAATGGTATTCTTGATGAATTGGGAGTTGAACTTCTCGGGACTAAATTGTCTGCCATCGACCAAGCTGAGGACCGCGATCTTTTTAAACAATTGATGGAAGAGCTGAACCAACCAATTCCTGAATCAGAAATTGTTAACACAGTGGAAGAAGCCGTAGCCTTCGCAGCAACAATTGGTTACCCAGTGATCGTCCGTCCAGCCTTCACACTTGGTGGTACAGGTGGTGGTATGTGTGCCAACGAGGAAGAATTGCGTGAAATTGCTGAAAATGGTTTGAAGTTGTCACCTGTAACCCAGTGTTTGATTGAACGTTCTATTGCAGGTTTCAAGGAAATCGAGTACGAAGTCATGCGCGATTCAGCTGACAATGCCCTCGTTGTTTGTAACATGGAAAACTTTGACCCCGTTGGGATTCATACAGGGGATTCCATTGTATTTGCCCCAGCGCAAACTATGTCAGATTATGAAAACCAAATGCTTCGTGATGCAAGTTTGAGCATTATCCGCGCTCTCAAGATTGAAGGTGGGTGTAACGTTCAGTTGGCTCTCGATCCACATAGCTTTAAATATTATGTCATCGAAGTAAACCCTCGTGTATCTCGTTCATCAGCTCTGGCTTCTAAGGCGACAGGTTATCCAATCGCTAAATTGGCTGCTAAGATTGCCGTAGGATTGACCTTGGATGAGGTTATTAACCCTGTTACAGGTTCAACTTATGCCATGTTTGAACCAGCCCTTGACTACGTTGTTGCCAAGATTCCACGTTTTCCATTTGATAAGTTTGAAAAGGGTGAGCGCCGTCTTGGTACTCAGATGAAGGCGACTGGAGAAGTTATGGCCATCGGTCGTAACATCGAAGAGTCACTTCTTAAAGCTTGTCGTTCACTTGAAATTGGTGTCCACCACAATGAAATGCCTGAACTTGCAGATGTTTCAGATGATGCCTTGATTGAAAAAGTTGTCAAAGCTCAAGATGACCGTCTATTCTACGTATCAGAGGCCATTCGCCGTGGTTACACACCAGAAGAAATTGCTGAGCTGACAAAAATCGATATCTTTTATCTGGATAAACTATTGCATATCTTTGAAATTGAGCAAGAATTGGGTTCACATCCACAAGATCTAGCAGTCCTAAAAACAGCAAAACTCAATGGTTTCTCAGATCGTAAAATCGCTGAACTCTGGAATACTACAGCTGACCAAGTTCGCCAACTACGTTTGGAAAACAAGATTGTCCCAGTTTACAAGATGGTTGATACTTGTGCGGCAGAATTTGAATCAGAAACTCCTTACTTCTATTCAACCTATGGTTGGGAAAATGAATCTATCAAGTCTGAAAAGGAATCTGTACTGGTCCTAGGTTCAGGTCCAATCCGTATCGGTCAAGGGGTTGAGTTTGACTATGCGACTGTTCACTCAGTTAAGGCGATTCAAGCTGCTGGCTACGAAGCCATCATCATGAACTCAAACCCAGAGACCGTTTCAACCGACTTCTCTGTATCGGATAAACTTTACTTTGAGCCATTGACATTTGAAGATGTCATGAATGTTATCGACTTAGAGCAACCAAAAGGTGTTATCGTTCAATTTGGTGGACAAACAGCTATCAACCTTGCTGAACCATTGGCAAAAGCTGGTGTAACTATCCTTGGTACGCAGGTTGCTGACCTAGACCGTGCCGAAGACCGTGACCTCTTTGAGCAAGCCCTCAAAGACTTGGATATTCCACAACCTCCTGGACAGACTGCAACAAACGAAGAAGAAGCAGTGCTTGCAGCTCGTAAGATTGGTTTCCCAGTCCTCGTTCGTCCTTCTTATGTCTTGGGTGGACGTGCCATGGAAATTGTAGAAAACGAAGAAGACCTTCGTTCTTACATGCGTACAGCCGTTAAAGCAAGTCCAGACCATCCAGTTCTTGTCGACTCTTATATCGTTGGACAAGAATGTGAAGTTGATGCCATCTCAGACGGACGAAATGTCCTCATCCCAGGTATTATGGAACATATCGAACGTGCTGGTGTCCACTCAGGTGACTCCATGGCTGTTTATCCTCCACAAACCTTGTCTCAAAAGGTTCAAGAAACGATCGCAGATTACACTAAACGTCTTGCAATCGGCCTTAACTGTCTTGGTATGATGAACATTCAGTTTGTCATCAAAGATGAAAAAGTCTACGTTATTGAAGTCAATCCACGTGCCAGCCGTACAGTTCCATTCCTATCAAAAGTAACCAATATCCCGATGGCTCAGGTTGCAACTAAGTTGATTCTTGGTCAAAGTCTTGAAGAACTTGGTTACCAAGATGGACTTTACCCAGAAAGCAGTCGTGTTCATATCAAGGCGCCTGTCTTCTCCTTCACTAAGCTCGCGAAAGTAGACAGCTTGCTCGGTCCTGAAATGAAGTCAACAGGGGAAGTTATGGGTTCTGATACGACTCTAGAAAAAGCGCTCTACAAGGCTTTTGAAGCTTCATACCTTCACTTGCCAACCTTTGGGAATGTTGTCTTTACTATCGCTGACGATGCCAAGGAAGAAGCTTTGGATTTGGCTCGTCGTTTCCAAAATATTGGCTACGGAATCCTTGCAACTCAGGGAACAGTAGCTTTCTTTGCAAATCATGGCTTGAAGGCTCAACTCGTTGGTAAGATCGGTGATGATGAACACGATATCCCAAGCTATGTTCGTAAAGGGAAAATCCAAGCTATCATCAACACAGTTGGTACCAAGCGAACTGCTGATGAAGATGGTGAACAAATCCGCCGTTCAGCTATCGAACATGGTGTACCACTCTTTACAGCCCTAGATACAGCGGATGCTATGCTTAAGGTACTTGAAAGCCGTAGCTTCGTTACAGAAGCAATTTAGTTTCTTGTTAAATGATCTAAGTAGCTTTTATCCAGCGTCAAAAGACGCTGGTTTTTCCTCTTTTATAGAGAAATCGAGTTAGAAATAATAGTTACAGTTCACTATTAAATGTCAAAGTTTATCAATAGATTTATCATTATCGTTAATGAGTAGACTTATTCTGACTTTCCCTAAAATTTTGTTGAATTTTCTTAAGTTTTTATCATATTTTTTATAATTAAGGTGCCTTAAGAAAAATAATGAAAAAACTAAATGTTTTTCATATAGTTTTCATTGTTTTAATAGTTTAAAGTCAATCTTATTTTTCTCTAATAGAAAATAATAGACTTCCTGCGAAACAAAATATGATACAA
>NZ_KV807682.1:0-1006 GCF_001812125.1 Streptococcus sp. HMSC071D03 | reverse complement strand
CCCCACCCATCGTTTCGCCTCAGTGCTATTTTTAATTCTATCCCAGTCATACTTATCGCCAATTCCGACAATAAATTCTCTTTGTACGTCTAATGTTTTACTCTTTTTGACGTGCTGAAAGTAGTCCTCTATCCTTCTGTCCTTCCGAGTTTGTTTTGAATTATATTCTTCCAGGGCAGATCCGAAAATCTTTTCATAGGCCTCTTTGATTGGTTCTTGTTTGATGTAAATATTCTCGTTGATTTTATCTCGGTCAATATGTTGGTGTTGAGGTTGTTTAAATTCTTCTTCTGTCAGATCTCGATTGTTGTGTTTGATGCTGGTCATCTTGGTACTGGTTTTAAAAGAAATGCTCAATTGTACCATCCAATTTCCTCCCCCCTTGTCCTCCCAAAAGGGGAGGACGAGCAAGCCGACAAGGTCTATTGCTTGCTCGATTCTAGCTATAATAAAATTAAGCAGCGCTTGATTTTATTATAGCTTTTCTGTTACTCTTTTGTCAAAAGAGTAACGTTTATGCAGTTTTGACAAACCTAGCGGTTCGTCAAAACGCAAACGCTCCTCCGAGGGACTCTTGCAGAGAGCAAATTCGTGCGAATGAACGCACGAAAAAAGAGAAAACTCGAACCCCAAGTTTTCTCTTCGTCGCTCGATTTCGAGCGAGACATTTTTTCAAAATGTCAGTCAGACGGCTTCGCCATTGTCTGACAAAAAAACCGACCTCGAAAGGTCAGCTCTTCGAATAATAGGGCCAGTGGTGGCGCGGGTTGTTTACAGCCTAAAGCTGAAGGCAGTGCCGAACCTGAAGCTGAATCATCAGCAACCTTTGAGCAAACTGTTACCAGTCACCCGACTTACACCCTATCGTTACTTACATCTTAGCACAATTTTTGATTTTCTGGTATATCGTATTATCTTCAAAACAGATAATATCACAAGTAAAAATCTCTGCCAACAGAACTACTCCCGACTTATTCTGCCTTAATCTTGTAGTCTTAAAATCTAC